>NZ_JBEXUP010000009.1:0-116663 GCF_040614375.1 Nonomuraea sp. NPDC005983 | reverse complement strand
ACCCCACCCGCAACTACCAGCCTCAGGTAAACCCCAACAAGACGAAACCCCCGAACCCGTAGGTTCGAGGGTTTCCGATGTCCTGAGACATCACAGTGGTGCCCCCGGCGGGATTCGAACCTGCGGCACCTGCTTTAGCCTCGATCTTTCGTGATCTTGGTGTGGTCGGTTGGACGATCCGGCTGAAGGTTGAATGCGTGCTGTGGTCAGCACGCTGGCCCGGCTGTCGCGGCGGGTGGGCGGGGTTCCATAGGCCCGTGGGGTCCTTTCCTGGTCGTGGGGTCGGTTTGTAGCTGGTCAGGGCGGGGCCGGCAGGGCTTGCAGGCGGGTCAGAGCGGTGAGGATGTCGCGGGCCCAGGGCCATCGGGCGGCGATGCGCAGGCGCAATCGGCGGCCGCCGCGTACCAGCCGTCCGGCCACGGCGAGTAGCCGCAGGCGCAGGCGTTTGGGTTCGTAGGTGCGGGGGGCGGTGCCGGGCAGGGCCGGCATCTGCATCCAGGCGAGAAGTTCGCAGGCCGGGGCGACGAGCTCGCACCAGATCTGATTGCGGGCGAAGTCGTGCAGCGGCAGGTTGGCCAGGCCGGTGTCCTTGGCGCAGCGGATGCGGTCTTCGGCGCGGGCGCGGCGGCGGTGCCGCAGCTCCAGGTCGGCGAGCTGGCCGCGCTTGGCGTCGGTGACGAAGCAGGTGACGCGGTGGCCGTCGACGTCGGTGAAGCGCAGTTGGGCGCCGGGGTGCGGGCGTTCCTTGCGAGCGATGACGCGCATGCCCTTAGGCCAGCCGGACAACTCCAGCAGGCCGGTCAGTTCGGCCACCCAGGCTCCGGGACGTATCTGCCGGTCGGCGTCGTAGGCGGGCGTCCACCCGGTCTTCGGCGGGCGCAGGACGGCCTGCTGAATTTCCTCGGTGAGGGTGAACCCGATCGAGTAGGACAGCCGACGGCCAGGTTTGGTGAGCCAGGCCAGGAACTCGTGGGTGCCGCCGCCGGAGTCGGTGCGGATGAGCACCTGCCGCCTGCGGTGCTTGGGCATCTGGGTCAGAGCCAGGCGGGTGCGTCGATGTGGTCGGCGGCGGTGTTGGAGCCGGTGTTGCCCGGCCGGAGCAGGATGGCCAGGGGTTCGCCGGAACCGTCCGGGCCGTGGTCGGCGAAGACCGTCATGGGGTGGAAGCCGAAGGTGTGTTTCCAGGTCGGGGCGGCGTGTTGTTTGTCGGAGTGGGCGATGACGATGGTGGCGTCGATGTCGAGGGGGATCAGCTCGCCGTCACTGCCCGGGGCCATGGTCCCTGCCAGTTCCCAGGCCTGTTGGCGGGCGATGGCGCGAGCGGCGCGCAGGGCCTTGAGTGCCTTGGTTTCGTCGCGGGCGAGCTGGTT
This sequence comes from Nonomuraea sp. NPDC005983, assembly GCF_040614375.1. NCBI lineage: Bacteria > Bacillati > Actinomycetota > Actinomycetes > Streptosporangiales > Streptosporangiaceae > Nonomuraea > Nonomuraea sp. NPDC005983. The sequence continues at coordinate 115,293 of NZ_JBEXUP010000009.1, read as the reverse complement.
GATCAGGCGGGAGACGGTCGGGTCGGAGGCCACCGGGCCGAACAGTTCGGGCTGGGCGCGCAGCAGGGCGAAGTCGGCCAGGCAGTCTCCGCCGAGGGCGAGGCTGACGGCCAGGTCGGCCACGATCTTGCCGGGGTCGTGCACCGCGCGCCTTGGTCGCCGGCGCTCCAGCTGAGCTGACAGCGCCCGGTCCAGGCCGGTGATGTGCAGGGTTGAGCAGCAGCAGGCTTCCAGCATGTGACAGCAGTCCGGTGCCGTCCGCGGAGGCAGTGATCGTGCGGTGGGAGGCGATAGCCTTCACGTGGAAAGTGCTTCTCGATCTGGTGTGGACAGGACTCTAGACAAGCCCCATCCTCCCAGCTCAGAAGCGCTTTTCTTATGTAACCGATCAACTCGCGCGAAATTCACCGCGAAAGCCCGAGGTTAGACGTCACTGGAACGGCACGCGTGCGGCGCACGATGGCTGAGGACGGGGAGCCTGCTCGTTGCGTCTAACCCGCGCTGGCATGGAGGCCTGAAGCGCAGGGTCCGTTATTGGATCGCAATCAACCTTGCGGAGCGATGAGAGGTCCAAGTCCGTGTGAAGATCCTTTGTGGGGCGCTCGCTGTCGTCTCGGCACTCGTGGTCGTCCCGGGTACCGCCCGTGCGGTCGTTCCCGCAGGCGGGATGTCCGCCCCGATCCGGTACGCCGCCGCCTCCGACTGCGCCAAGGACCCGCGTAACGCCGCGTGGTGTGGCCCTTGGTGGTATCGGACGACCGACGGCAAGCGCCACCCGCTCAGCGGGGCGGGCCGGTGGTCGGACGCGGTAGCCGTCAGCGGTGACGGCCGCCGCCTCGCCTACATCAGGGCCAAGGACGCCCGGCTCGTCGTCCGCGAGCTTGACGGCCGGACGCGGGTCTCGCAGGCCAAGGCGTGGCCGTCGAAGTCGGAGCTCGATGTCACCCGCGTGACGATGTCGTATGACGGCTCCCTCGTGGCGGTGGACTGCTGCTGGGCCGGCTTCACCGACCATCCCGCGCGGGTGTACGACGCCGCCACCGGCGCTCTGCTGGGCAAGGTGCCGGGGGTGTCGGTGCATGATGATGCCTTGAGCTTAAGCGGCGACGGCGACCAGATCCTCGTCAGGACGGACGACGACAAGTCCGGCAGGCTCAGCGTTCACGACCTGAACGGCAAGCGGACCACCAGTGTCGTGCCGCCTCGGCTCATCGGCGACAACGCAGCCACCGCCGCGCTGAACGCCGACGGGCGCACCGTGGCCGTCTACGTCACCGGTCGCAAACCCAAGATTGCCCTGTACGACCTGGAGAGCGGGCTGGTCACCGCCACGTTCTCCGTGCCGGCGTCGGGCCAGAAGGTTGAGCGGGACCCTGCGGAGGACAGGATCGCGGAGGTCTACACGGACGTCAGGCTCGACTGGACGGGCGACTCCACGCTGCGGATGGTCAGGAAGGTCGGGTTCAAGCTGGTGCGGGTGAAGGTTTACGGCATCGACGTCGCCACCGAATCGGTTCTCCTCGAGCGTGCCTACGCCATCGCCGGAACCACCGAGGAGGCGGTCAGCGGCCTGTGATGCTGGGACGATGCGCGAGACGGTCCATGAGGTGCTCAACGCAGGATCTGGTCGATCAATGAGGAGGAATCCGCCGGGCTGTCGCCAGCAGGCAGTTCGGGCACTACGGTGAGCACGGGTGTGCCTTCCCGACCGACGTTGGCGCGTCGGCCTAATCTCGAAACCATGATCAGATGATTCGGGAAGGTACACCCCTTCCCGTCAGATCCACAGGTTTCGATCTTTGCTCGCTTGCCCGAGTTGGTTGTCCGCCATGCCGTTGGTGACGATCCCTACCCGCCATCCGGCGCCCCGCAGGTCGGCTAAGCCCGCTAGAACACCCGGGTGGCACTGCACGAGGTGAGGCATACGTCGGCGGTAGCCAGCCCATAGCTCCTCGACCGGCTCGGTCAGCGCGAAGCGTTCGCGGACCTTACTAAAGAACACATCGCGATGTGGGTGCGTATCCCGATCTTGGGAGACAAGCCACGCGAGCCCCTCGGAGCCCAAGCGGTGTCGCTCTATGAACTCCTCGGCCCATCGGCGGAAGGCGGCATCGAGGTCGAGAAGCGTTCGGTCAAGGTCAAAGAGGGCGAGGCGTTGCACGCCGCCATCTTATGATCGCCTCGCGGACCGCTGAAGGCGCTCGATCAGGGTGAGCGGCGCCAGATCCGTCTGAAGATGGTGAAGGTAGGACAGGGAGGAGCCGTCCAGGACCTGCTCCTTCTGCCTGCGCCGCTGGAGGAGCGTGCGCCAGAGGCCGAGCGCGTAGCCACTGGCCGCGATGGCCACGGTGCCTCCCACAGGGAGCTGAACGGCCAGCGCGGTGAGCAGCCCGGTCAGAGCCGCCGGGGCCACAGCCTGCACGTCCACGGTGCTGAGCGCGGTGTCGATGCGTTGCCCGCGCAGTGCGCGCTCGAGATCCTTGAGCGCGGGCCGCATGCCGGTTTCGAAGCGTGCCTGTATGTGACCCCGCAGTGCGTCGGGATCGTGGACATGCTCGAGCTCGGTGACGTCCTTGAGCAGGTCGTGCACGGCGATGCGAAATCGCATCCGCTCACCCGCGTACGTGTCGCGGAACTCGACAATCTTCTCGATCGGGACCGCGTCGAGATCCCGCGGTATCACGGTGGTGACAGCTAGATCGACCAGGAGCACCTCATGCGCATCCGAGGTCGCGGGTAGGGGGTCGGTGCGGCCGGGCAGTCCGGCCGTTATCAGTGCGCGTGCCGTCCGCCCGACCCGCAGGTGGTCGAGCTCGTTATCGCCCACGGGAACAGCGCCGCGCTCCTTCGCCAGAGAAGCTCCCAGAAGGAGCAGATAGGCATTGGCGAAGGCCTGGTGCATCCAGAGGCGGCCGCTCCGCTCGTACCCGAGCCCGGCATGAACGAGGTAATCGATCAGCACTCGATCGATCTTCCAGTTCGCGACGTAGTCGACATCCGCCAGCTCATGGTCGGCCAGGCGGTCGACTCGGTAGGGCGTCAGGTCAACAGTGCGCGCCAGCTCGACGAACTCGCCCATGGCGCCCCGCCGGTGCACCTCGCCAGGGCGGGCCTCGCCAATGAACCCGGCGTCGGTCAGCGTCTCCTCGGTGTGGCTGCTGTACGGCCAGCTGGGATCCTCATAGGCGAGGAAGTCGTCGAAAAGCCTGTACATGCGGTCCCAGTACAAAGCGGTGACCTTGAGCCAGCGCTCGTCACGGAAACGCACATGCGGATAATAGAAACCGAACCAGGCCGAGTCTGCCACGGTCCCAACGGTAACCCGCGAGGCGTGCCGGGGCGAGCAGCCGGCGAATTCTCGCGGAGTTGTAGGTCAGGGACGGATTGACCTATTTCAGCCTCATGCGGCCTGGGTGACGCGATGGTTCTGAAGGACGGCGATGGCCTTGCACAGATGGCCGGCCTTGGAAGGGCTGCAGCGTAGCTTTCGGAGGATCTTCCAGCTCTTCAGCTGGGTGTTTGCGCGTTCGCCGCGGAGCTTGGCGTGGGCGCGGTTGGCCCTTCTGAAAGAGACGAGTGGCTCGATAGCGACAGCCTGGCCCCAAACTGCAGCACTGACCTCGGGGAATGCCTTCAAGATCATCCCCCACATGTCTCCAGAACGCTGACCTACGGCTGCATAGAGCCACTCCTGGCGGCCTACCGAGGGTCTGGAAAGCAAAAGACCTGCGGCAGCGAAACCGCAGGTCAGAGGCCAAAGCCTGGTCGAGATGCGTGCCCCCGGCAGGATTCGAACCTGCGGCACCCGCTTTAGGAGAGCGGAGGCGGTATCGGTTCTCCGTTAGGGATGACCTGCAAGAACACTCTAAGCGGCCCTCGCCGGTCGCATGATCATCCCGTGCATGTCCCGCGTCACCGCCGGCTGCGGACGACATAAGCCGATTCAAGAGGCGATGCCTACAAGTGCGATGCTCCCGTTCTAGCGGTGGCAGCATCACTGCTGTTCAGAGCACGCATAGCTTGCAACCCCCAACGGAGAGTTGACTCTTGCCCAAGCGCAAGCGTAGCATGCACATACCCGGTAGGGGTATAGAGCTTGGAGGGAATATGAATAATCGGACCCGTCAGGAATTAATTAGTTCGTTCGGTTCTTGGATAGATAGCCTTCGCTGCGACGAGGTCCTGGGCGGACTTCCCGTTTGGGTTTCGGGAACCCGAGGCTCACCTGCCCGCTACCACGCCGCTAATGGCTATCGCTGCAACCTGCTGCGCCGACCTGACCTTGCGATTGAGATGACAGTTGATGAGGCCCGAGCTCAGCATCTGTGGCCGTGTCCGGCTTGTCAGTTCTCCCGCTACACACGCGTTGCGTTGAGAACAGCAGGGCTCGATCCCGATAGGCGGGGCTCGCTCATGTGGTGACGTGGTCGTTGGTGTTGTCCCCTACGTAAACGCCCCGAGGCAAGGACAGCTTCGGGGCGTTTACGTAGGTGAACTGTGGTGGCCGCGGGCAAGATCGGGCGGCTGATCTTCCACGTGGCGGTCGTAGCGCTCGATGCTTCCTCGGTGCCGAGCTTGCCCGGCCGTACCACCTGATGCCCGCCGAGAAGGAAGAGCGGCACCCGTTCCGCGGACATCAGTTGGCCGAGCTGGTTGCGCGCGGTCCGCTTGGTGGCGTAGGTCATGAGCTGGCTTGCTCGGTGCCACCGCGCTATGGGGAGGCGATCGGCCCGCGTCCGCATCAAATTAATCGGCAAGGCGTTCGCGCAGGTAGCGGAGGCCCATGGCATGTGTAGGTACTCAGCACCGTATACGGCATCCGGCCACACAGGTCGGCTAGTCAGTTAGTCACAGTTGGTCTTTGATTCGAGGTCGGTCAGTCATGCATTCGCAGTACTGGCGCACCCTGCTTTGCCTGTTCAGGCTCTCGCCGCCCGGCATACCGTCCACGATGGCCAGATGCTCGCGCAGTTCCGAGGGCTCGGCGTGGCTGCACAGCGCGACTCAATGGAGGGGGGCCACGGCGTCGAGCGCCCCAGCCACGGTCGGCGAATGGCGAAGGGAGCGGTCCCTACCTTCCGGCTTGGGCCGTCCGAACCGGTCGTAAGGTTCTGACCTTAGCAGGGCCCCGGCGTGTCGCCGTCCGCAATGAGCTGTTTTGTGGCCGCATCCAAGGTGGGCTTGTCGGAGTCCCCTGTGCAACCCGTCACAGCCACGAGGGAAACGAGCACCGTGGCGACAGATAGCCGGCGAATATCTGGGCGCACGCCCCGGACACTACCTAACACCTAAATCGGATGAGCCGTTTCAGTATGTAGCGGGCACACAAGCTGTACGTGGCGGAGGCGCTTCGTTCAACATGGGGCCTCGTTTGATGATGACCATGAGCAACTCGAGGTGCTCGGTGGCAAGGCCCACGGAGGATGGCCATGACAGCCGATCGCCCCCGCTCGAGAGACGAGAGCTGAAGTCGGCGATCGTCACGGCGTCAACCAACTGACGCCCGAGTTAGGGGAATGGGGTCCATGTAGCCAATATTGCTGGTCTGACCTGGGAAAATAGGCCGAGTTGCGGATGTCACACTCAAAATCATCTCTCGCATCTCTCCAGCGTGGCTGGAGCGACACCATCTCATGTGCGCGCACCAACTCGGTCACCGACGGGTGGCGCTGCGCTCATCCCATAAATCCCGTCAGTCTGATTCGTCGCATCCCCCTGCCTTGCCCGCGCATCGGAGTAAAGTTTTGGTCTATATGACCTCGGCGGGGGCTGATGCGGCCAGGAGGATACGAGTGGACTACGACCTCGACCGGCTGGGCTGGCGGGAGATGGAGCACCTGACCGAGTCCCTTGCGCTCAGGTTCCTCGGCAATGGCGTAGAGGTCTTCGGGGAGGGGGCCGACGGTGGCAGGGAGGCAACCTTCGATGGTCCGCTGAGCTTCCCAGAGCCCGATCCCGGCGGCCCCTGGAATGGCTATGGCGTCATCCAAGTCAAATTCCGCTCCCGGTCGCGTGGTCGCTCTGACAACGTGTCGTGGCTCACAGAGGTGATTAGGAAGGAAGTCAAGGACTGGCTGGACCCTGAGTCCAAGCGAGGCCGCCGTCCCGAGTACTTCCTGGTTGTGACCAACGTTGTGCTGGCACCCAAGCCCGACGATGGGGGAATCGCCAAAATAGAGAAGTTGATGCAGGAGGAGGTGGTTCCCGCCCTCAACCTGAAAGGCTGGCGTGTCTGGCACTACGACACAGTGAACCGGTTTTTGGACAACGCTTCGGATATTGCGAAGAGGTACTACGGGCTCATCACACCTGGCGACGTATTGGCCCGTCTTCATGACTACGTTGAAGGCCTCGCTCCCGAGCTCGGCGATACGCTTATTGCCCATGCGGCGAAGGAACTGCTAGCTGAGCAGCATGTGAGTCTGGGACAGGCGGGAGACCACGAGGACCGCGCCCTCGCGCTCAACCGGGTAGCGGTTGACCTGCCCGCTTCCATTGATGAGGTCGACGCAAGTGACGTCAATGTCGTGGCCCACGTTATCGAGCGAGGTGAACGCTCGCTGCGACGCGAGACGGATCCGGAGGTGCGGTCTCAGCTCGTTATTCTCGGTGGCCCCGGCCAGGGTAAGACCACCCTCGCGCAGCTGATCTGCCAGGCGTACCGGGTGACGCAGCTGCAGGACCTACCCGACCACCGACTGATCCCCGAGGTTCGCGCGCTGCGGGACGAATTCACGGGCAACCTCATTGGCAACATGGGGATCGAGTTGCCCGGGATGCGGCGCTGGCCCTTCCACATCAGGCTCGACCGCTACGCCGATGCCATCGCCAAGGATCCGGATCTTACCCTGCTCCGCTACATCGCCGACCGGGTGGGTCGAAACACGACAAGGACGGTGACAGACGCTCAGATGGCGGAATGGTTAGGCCGCTGGCCCTGGGTGCTGGTACTGGACGGGCTAGACGAGGTCTCCGACCCGCAGGTGCGCGAGCCACTTCTTCGACATATCCAGGAGTTCCGTACCGAAGCGGCGCTGCGTGACGCCGATCTGCTACTCGTAGCGACGACCAGACCGCAGGGCTACGCGGAAGAGTTCGTGCCCGATCAGTACGACTACTTGCGGCTGCGCTCACTGCGGCCGGATGAGGCGGTGCACTATGCCGAGCGGCTGGCCGCCGCACGGCACCCCGCCGACTCCGAGAAAGAAGCAGAGATGCTGCAACGCATCCGTGACGCAGCGGGCGAGGAGCAGACCTCGCGCCTGATGCGCTCGCCGCTCCAGGTAACGATCATGGCGCTATTGCTGGAGCGCCGCCGCCGCCCGCCGCAGCATCGGTTCGGACTCTTTAAGGGCTACTACGACACCGTCTTCGCACGTGAGGTCGCAAAGCGAACTGGCGATGCCCAGCTGCTTGAAGGTCACCAGACCCATATTCATGCATTACAAGCTGAAGCGGGACTACTACTCCAGGCACGGTCGGAACGAGAGGGTGACGCCGAAGCCACTCTGTCGGAGTACGACCTCCGTGCACTTTCGGCACAACTTCTTCGGGACGAAGGATACGACGCCGACACCGTTGACACCTTGTCGGGGCGGCTAGTCGGGCTAGCTAGCCGCCGTCTGGTATTGCTGGTTCACCGCCCCGACGGCGGCGTTGGGTTCGAGGTGCGCAGCCTCCAGGAGTTTATGGCCGCGCGGGCGCTGCTCGCCGGAACCGAGACTGACATCATTTCCTGCCTGACTACAATCGCCCCTTCCGATCACTGGCGTAATACCTGGTTGTTCGCCGCGGGGGAGGTCTTCGCCGAGCGCGCACAACTCCGGGATGCGATTCTCACGCACCTCAAGGCAGTCGACCACCAGGATGTCGTCAGCCTCACCGTACTGCCCGCAGCCCACCTGGCCGTCGATCTTCTCGAGGAGAACATCGCCGACACATCCCCCAAGTTCCAATCGTTGCTGACGGACTATGCCTTGGAGCTATTGCGTCGCCTCCCCGATCTTCACCTCGTAAAGCTGGCCGGAGTCGTGGCCGATGTGGTCGAACGCAACGCCGCGACCGAAGAGGTGGTAGCCAGAGCCATAACCGACGCCTTTGCCGCGTCAGGGCCACCCGCCCTCAGCGCGCTGATGGTTTGCGCGGTTTGGGCTGGGGGCACCGGACGGCTCGCGAGGCGTGCCCGAGACTGGTTGGAACAAGGGCGCAACGACCTCGCCCAAGCCGACTCGCGGCGACGGGCGGCCGTGGCCGGCCTTGCAGTCACCTTCCCACTCGCGCATCTCAGGGGGTTTGAGCTCACGAGCGTGTCGTCACGGCGACGAGAGAGCATCGAACCAGCCCTGAGCAACTTGCTGAAGCACGGTGGACTGCGGTCTGAGGACCTGCAATTGGCAAGGACGGTCGTGGATACGGTGGGGACAGCCAAGGTTGAACGCAGTCACTGGCCCGACGGCGGGTTAGACGTAGTGAGAGCGGACCGCTCATATCGTCCCGACTTGTCCAAGTTGAGCGTCGCGCTGGACAACCCGCGCGTGGCCGCCGCGTTTGTCGCGGCGGCCGACGACGTCGAGCTGGTGAACTGGCCGGTGGCGGCCCTGATGCGGCAGGTGCTTGCACTGTGGTCGCTACGCCGTCCCGTCGCGGACCTGCTGCCACGTGTCGATATCAGCGGTTTCTGATGTTGACCTTGATGCCAAGTTCTTCGGCTAGCAAGCCGATTTCTCGCGCCTGCTCGGAAGGTAGCTGTGCCTGGATCGTGAGCGATAGGTAGCTCATGTTCCCGCGGTCTAGCGCGTCAAAGAGGCGGCGGAAGATCTGCGCGAGACGGTCGGCAGCGTCCGGGGCCGACGCAAGGTTCTTCATTACAGTGAACATGAGCATCTGCTCTGGGGAAGGGCCACCACTGGATCCACCCGACCCTGTGTCCGTACCGCCGGCTCGGCCGTTCGTGGTCCCGCCGCCGGGGGGACCGGGGCGATCCGTGTCGGTCCCCCCGCCTCCGGGCTGAGGCTCGGGTTTCTGCCCCTCTTCCGGCTTGGGCTTCAGGTCTGGCTTGGCCAGGCGGTACGTGGGGGCGTTGAAGTTGATGCCCGTGAGGTCGTCAACGACGACCTCCTCCCCGCCTGCCCGCACGATCCGTAGCTCGCCGTCCTGCACCGCCTGGTAGACGGCCTGCCGCAGGTCCGCATCCCCACTGGGGAGCAGTCCCAGGCGTGGGGTATTCCAGAAGGCATCGCGGATCTCGCTCAGCGGACGGTCGTAGTCGCTGTCGCGGAGATTGTGTAGCAGCGCGCGGCCAGTGAACCTTCCGGGCGGGAATGCCTTCTGAGCCTTGGCCAGCAGGTCCCAGATCTTCGCCCCGTCGAGTGTGCCCTCGTCCAAGTTGCGCTGCTCAAGGTCGCGTTCCATGGTTGGGTCTGGCTGCGCGAGATACAGCACATGCTGAAAGCCGCGCGCAACGTAATCCTCGAGCCGCCTTTGCGCGGCGTCCCGTGCCTGGACGGCCTGAATCGCCAGTTCCTCGTCCCCCTCTACCTCTGGACCATTAAGCACCAGCTCGTAGGCCAGGAAGTCAGCCGCAGCCCTTCGGGCGAGCGTGCGGTGGCGGGCCGCAAAGACGATAAAGACAAGGGAGGACGCCCAGGTCGTTGGAACCTTGTCCGGCCCAAGTCCGAGGATAGCGCGCACGGACTCAATCGTCGGTTTCTGGGTACCGTTGCCGATTGTGAACATGGCGGGGTCGAGCGCGACTAGCCGGGTAGTGCGGGCCTCTTCCAGCTCCGCTCTCACCAGAACCTCCCGGTGAGGCTGCCCTGCCTCGGCATAGATGAACCGGACCTTGGCGAACGGTCCCCTGCTCTTGCTGAGCCGTGCGTCGGCGCAGCGGGCGACGGCTTTGTCCCGGTCGTCCTCGGTCACTGTATTGCGCATTGCGCGGACGAGCATTGGCAGCCGCTGCTGGGTTGAAAGGTAATACCGGCGTGGCTGGCCGCCCCTACCCTCGAAGATCTCCAGGGACGCCAGACCGCTCCCGTCCACGTCGGTGAGCGCCCGGACGACCGCGTCGGCCTCGTTGTAGCCATAGTCGGGCTCGGGGACCATGGTCGCGGCCTTGACTTCGGGGTCGGTCGCGCCACGCCGAGAACCGCCGCGTGCCCCGACGATCGAGGCCAGATAGATCATGGTAGCTGCGCGCTCGGCCGCGCGTGGATTGCTCGCCTGCCAGGGAGCGTCTGCTCGGGTCAGGTCGAGGTAGCGTGCTGCGCCGGCGCGGTCTTCCAGATCGACAATGTCGTTCTGGGCGATCGAACGGTAGTTGCCGCGGGCCTTGGAATGGCTGATTAATCCGGAGCTGATCACCGCGTCACGTACACCGGCGTCCGACAACGGAACGTCGCCAGGCCCTATCAGCAGTGGCGTCCACTCCCCGGCAGCCGCTCTGGCGGACAGCGAGTGCACAGTCGCTGCGAAGATCTTGATAGTGGACCGCACCTGCTGATAGCCAGTGAGATTGGCCCACTCTTTCTCAGCAATATCCATCAGCTGTGGATGGAAGGGGAACGTACGCTCGACCTCGGTGGCGAATCGCTTGGTCCAGGCAGCGTGTAACACGCCAAGGACTTTGGACTGCCATGAACCCTGGTCTAAGACCGGCGTGAATGCCTCCACTGTCGCGGCCACGGTGTTGTTTAGGATCTGGTTGGGAACTGGGTCGAAGAGCCGTCGGCGCAGGATTGCGCTGAAGTCGGCGTTCTCGTTTACGGCCATGGTGTCGCCGTTGCGCTGAAGGTAGGCGTCCAGGTCCTGGCGACGGGCCTCGCCGTCGCCGCGCAGCGCTGTCGGGTCCTTCTCCGAAGAGATCATCACGACGATCATGGCGGCGTTTGGCACGTCGCCTACTGCATCGGTGATCGCTCGCAAGAATGCCATATCCTGGGCGATAAGCTGAGCATTACCGGTGGCCTCCAGCCCATCCCCTATGTAGTTGATGATCTCGTCGACAATGATGAGTACGGGCCTACCGAGAGCCTCGATCGCTTCACTGATCTTTGCCTTGTTGGAGAAGTACGGCTTGTAGGAATCGTAGAGCTCATCGCGGTCCGCGCGGTTCGCGAATAGCCGCCATAAGAACCGCTCGTAGAGATTGAACGCCCAGGGGCCGTCCTGCTCTGCATCGGTGGCGGGAGCCGGCGTCATGTTGTCACAGGACAGCACAACTACGTGCGGCCGGTTGAGGTCCACAGGAAGGTCCTCGCCCAACTCTGCCCGTGCCCGCCTGAACGCCTCCCTGCCGATATCCTCCCCGGCTAGTTCTTCGGGAGCGGTCGCTAGATGCCAGGCGCCGATGCAAGCATGCGACTTGCCGCCGCCCATTCCTTGATCGAGCCGGACCAGCTTGATCCCGTGGTCGGCCTTCGCTCCGCCACCCAGCCTGATCGCGATCTTCGTGAGCAGCTCGGTGAGCTGTTCGGTGGGATGAGTAATCTTCCCGTAGTACGAGGCGCTCGCATAGGGCGGTTTGCTCGACCCCTTCCCGTAGACGACGTGGTAGAGAGAGACGCGGGTGTCATCAACCACACCTGAAGCATCGATGATCTCGCTACGGAGCCTGAGCGTCCGCCACCACCTTGTCGACTCGACCTCGACCACGGTATCCCCTCGCCATGATTCAGTTGATTTCGGTTGTGTTGCACGTCAAAGCATGATCTTGCCGTCCTTGGCCCTGTTAGAACAGGGGAGTCTGAGAATCTCTTGCCTTCCTGATGCTGACCTCGGTCAGCTGCTCCTCTTGTGCGGCACGGGTGGCCGATTTGATGACCCCGCTCTCTCGGCTCATGGCCTCCCAACTTCGGACATCGGGGTCGCCCTGCGGTAGTCGCTCCTTCAAGAACGCAAGAGTGGCCCAGAGCTGCTCATCGTCCGGTTCACGGCCTGCCTTCACCAGAACCTTTGCGACATCCTCGCTGTCTCCCTCCGTCCAGGCCCGCGCCATTGCGAGCACGACATCGATCAATGCCGACCGGTCGTTGATCGGGTGGTTAAACTGGCTTGCCTGGACGAATCGGCAGCCTTTGGCGGACCTCTTGACCAGTGTCTGCAACTCGCTCATGGGGATGCCCGAGGTAAAGCTGTGCCAACGCATTTCCGACTGGGCAACCTGCTGCCTCTTAAACAGTTCGATCCACCACAGGGCGAACTTGGTACGTTCGTCAAACAACTCAAGGGGGACCGAGCTGATCTGCTCGAGGGCGATCTCCTGTACCACGCGTCGCGCTGTTCCCAGCAAATCCACGAGGCTGACCGGCTCCCCTGTATTATCGCTGATCGCCGAATAACGACCGGCTACCTCCATAGCGGGACCCGCCGAGGCCATCAGCATGTCGGCTCGGGCCAATCCAGATCGCTCCCAGAGCCGGAACCGATCTGCGATCTCCGCCCTGATCTGGTTCTCCACCGCCGCTAGTGATCCCGGACTCCGGTTCTCCGCTGCTGGACGACATGACATCGTCAGTGTTGTTACAACGTTGAGCGCCCCAGCCCCCGCGCCGCCTGCTTCGGTCTTGGCGGGCCACGATGCGGTCATCACGAGCTCGGCCCGGTCGAGCGCGCTCAGCATGCGGTACCAGACATCCAGGTCGTTGTGGCCAAACACAATGGTCACAACCCCGTCATCGGCTACGACCCGGCGCATTTCCGCGTACGCCCGTGAAATCATCTCGTCGTAGTGCTTCACCGTCCGATGATCGCTCGCCTGGCTTCCTCCGCGTTTGACAATGATCTCCTCATCCTTCTCCTGAACTCCGTCTGGATGTATGGTCATTGCCAGGGATGAGTCGGCGGTAAGCATGGCGCGCTTAGCCCACACGTAGAATAGGTCGCTGGAGTCGCTGTAGTCGATCATGTCGTCGTACGGCGGATCGGTGACGACGGCGCTCATCGAGCAGTCCCGATAAGGCAGAATCGTCGCGCTTCCGCGCTGAATCATGGCAGGGACCGCTGCCCCACGCTCCCGGATAGCGCGGAGCGCGGACACCGTCTTGGTTGCCAGTGACGCCCAGGAGCCCGGCCCGTCGGACAAGCCGCTCTCGAACCAGTCGTAAGAATGCAAGATTGCCGACTGATTAGCGAAGACGTCTCCGATTTTCTGGGCTGCTACCTCAAGTCTGCTTCCACGGGTGCTGCGCCTGATCTTACGCATCATGGCAGCCGTCGCGTACGCACTTAAGGCACGGACATACGCCGGGGAAACTCCGTGCCCGAGGCATTGGTCAGCCAGTTCGTTGATAGCGCGCGCCAGCTTGATAAGGCCGAGAGCCGATCGCGGGGGAATTAGATCTCCGTAGGATCGGTCGCCGTAGTTGACACTCTGGATTGTCCAGGTATTACCGGGCGGGATGAGTTCGTCCGGGCGGGCGCTGAGCGGCCCGAACGGAGGTTCCTTAGCGAGGGCTTCCTCGGCTCGCACGGCCGCTACCAGCTCTTCCGGTGACGGTTCGCGGAACACCTTGGTGCCGTCCCCGGCTATGTCTGCAGCGAGGAGGAGGACATCGCGTCGCAGTCCCTCCGCGCTTAGCCGCGTATGCACCGCCTTCGGGTGTACGTGGTTACAGAATGGGCACACAGCGACGCGGCCTTCGGCAGAATATTTGCTCTTGCCAGCGAAAACTCGTGTAGGGCTTCCTTGCGGTTCACCGCTATGGGGAATAGCCCGAAACTCGCCAGTAGTGGAGTCAGTGTGGATGTTAAAGCTCTGGCCGTCGTCGGCGTCCCTCCTGCTGGTCTTCGCCCGCGGATGCCGGAGCCACAGTTCCCCGACGAGGGGAAATCGGTTCGCACACTCCTGACACGGAAGAGTGGAAGCCCACAGGTAACCCCACGGCTGTGTGCCCTTGTGGCGGGGATAGAACTCGGCCATTTCTTCGGTGTAGTGGCGGCCCGCCTCGGCCAGGACTGCTTCTACGTCCCGCTCCAGGCGGTCCCCCTCGAGCTGATCCTGACCTTCTGTGTGGAAGGGCAAGGGGGGCTCGTGATCCCACTCTTGAAAGGGGATTTCTGCCAGCAGGGATCCACCGAGAGCGGCGAAGGGCGAGTAGTCGACTCCCTCGGCCGCAACGCCAAGCCGTCCCGCCTCCAGCGGGATCATGGCTCGGCCGGAGAACGGATCAAGAATGCGCGCGCCTTGCGGATAAGCCTGGGCCAGGGCGGACCTGATGCGGGCTACAGGGCCGTTTGCCATGGACGCCGCGCGCATGGTTTTCGCGTCCCGAATCCCTAGAACTGCCCGCACCGCAGCTTGGAGCTCCCTCTGCTCCTTCTCGTCCTCCGGCCAGGGCAGGAGACTCGTGAGAACGGCGGCCTTGGCCTGGGCCGTGGGCCGCTTGGCGAACCAGACCCACAGGCTCGCCTCAGTGTTTCCGCTGCCCCACCCGACCATCGACGCATCGCTCACTTCCGCGCAGGGAAACCAGCGTTCGATCATCCGGATCATGGGCTCTCCTGTTGTTCAACGCGGGACATCGGCGGTGCGTTCAATTGATCGAGAGCCGACCGTAGCGCGGGACCGGGAATGTTGGTAATCGCTTGGCCTCGAATGAAAATAGTGAAAACAGAGACAGGGTCGGCGAAGCATCCGTAGAGCGACCCGCGTCCGTCCTGGCAGGACTCGACGACGTACAGCAGGTAGTCGGACCGATGCTGGGCCGCTAGCAGCGTCTCGTTGCCGCACAACAGCAGCCCTTGGTCCTCGGCCGAATGCCAGACGCCTCGCGCGAGTACAAGCGACTGGCGTTCGCCGCGCACCGCTCGCAGATCGAATCCGCGGCCTTCATCTCGGACATCCTCGACCTGCCAGCCATCGTCCTTCAGCAGCGTCATCACGTGGTCGGCGGCGATTGCGTCGGCTTGGCGGCGTTCCGGCGTCACGACGACCCCGGCAGGGGGAACGACCTGCAGACGGGCGGTGAGCCTGGGCGGATCGGCCTCCAGACGACAAAGTTCCTCGAGCTGCCGAATCCGGTGTTCAGCGGATTCGGCTAGACGATCCCGCAACGCGATGCGTTCGGCACGGCTGGAGACGTCCAACGTCAGATCGACTGGAAGATTCGTCAGGTCCCGCTTGGCGGCGGCGTACCAGCGTTCGCGAGCAGCGGTCTGTTCGCGTACCTCTGCGCTGAGCAGTCGCCTAGCTTCGCTTTCAGCTACTTCGGCGGTGATCGGGTCCGGCGGATGAGGCAGTGCCCGGGTCGGCCTCAGATTGGCGAGCGACTCCCAATGGATACGCCGTGCCCTGCCGCTGCCATCGACGCGGATAAGCGCGGACCACGGGGTAGGTGTTCGCGTTGCTGAGGAATGCAGCGAGGAGGAGAAGGCCAGAAGCTCGTACGGAAATGGGGCCGTGGGATCCTCGACTGTTGCGCCTCGGTAGAGATCGGCTGCTAGCGTCTCCGCCGCCATAGTGACCAACTCGGTGAACGCCAGGCTACCCGGCCCTAGCGGCAGGGCATTCGCGGCTGATGCGCTTTCCCCGTCCGTGCCTCTCCCAGAAGCTCCCGTGAGGACGAGCGCACGTTTTCCGTCCCCCAGCGCTCGCGGAAGCGGCCTGTCCGACTCGAGCAGCATAACTCCCTCGCCCGCGGCGGTGTGCCGTGCGCGAAGAACATTCGACTCGTCCAGTCGCCGCAGGTACGCCTCCACCACGGCGGGATTCATCTGTTCCAGTGTGGTCCGCTGGATATGGGCGAGGCCAGCCGCCACGTCGACGGTGCTGGCGAGTTCGGCCTCCTGCGCGCGCGCCGCCTCGGCTCGTCGCCGAAGATCCGTCGAGCTAATCCGCTCCACCGCCTCGACGACCTCGGCGCGTTCCAACTCGTCGTCTCCATAGAGCGTTTGCAGCCACTCCTCGTAGGGCACCGTCGCCAGTTCCGCGATCAGGGAAAGGCTGTCGAACATCTGCCCGTCGAGCTCATTTGCCGCCGCCACAAAGTTCTCCAGCAGCTTGAGCAGCGTGTCACCCTCCCGAGTGTCGGTGGCGACGAGGTTGTATAGCTCGACGTCCCGTCTCTGGCCGACGCGGTGGATACGTCCCATGCGCTGTTCCAGCCTCACCAGCGACCAGGGAATGTCGTAGTTGATCAGAACGTGGGCCACCTGAAGGTCAATGCCCTCGTTTCCTGCGTCGGTGGAGACGATGACCTGGAAGTCGCCAGCCATGAACGCTGCCCGGACCTGGTCCCTCTCAGCGTGCGACTTCCGGCCGCTGTACGTTCGAGCGGGGAAGCCAGCTGCAATAAGGCGGTCGGAGATCCATTCGGCAGTGTCAGCGTACTCGGTAAAGACAACTGCTCGTTCTCCTCCGCCGGGCGTGATGCCGTTGGTGAGCAGGCAACGTTCGACGAGCGTCGACCACTTGGACGGTGTGTAACCGGGAGTTGCCAGCAGTTTCAAGATCCGGCCGAGCAGCGGGCGGACAGCAGCTTTCTCCGCTCTTGGGGACCGGGAGTCAGCGTGTACGACCTTGGCCTCGTCTCGTACCGCCTGGTCCTCGCTCTCTGGGTCAGCTTCGGCAGCGGCTTCTACGGGGGACCGGTTGCCCATGCCCGCTAGCCGTCGCTCCAGTGTTCGTGCGAGGGCGAATAAGCTGGAAGCCGCTCGCTTGCCGTAGACCATGCGTGCTAACGAACGTGCCTGGCTGGGGAAGAACTCGTCCACCAGAGAGAGGGCGTGGTTGTAAATATCGAGCTCGTCAGGGCTGAGGGGAACACGGAGGTTGGTAGCTCGCCGCTTCTTGAACAGAGGAGTGATCCCGTCGTAGTCGACGAGGCTTTCTTTCATGCGCCGCAAGAAGTGAATCGAACCAGGCCGCAGCGGAGTGAGCGGTTGCCGAGAATCGTCCCCCGGGTCGGGGTAGATCTCAGGGTCGACAAGATGTAGAAGATGTCGGAAAAGCCACTCGGAGCCGCGGTGCGGGGTGGCGGTCATAAGCAGTACACGTGGAGTGGCGCGGCCGAGTAGCCGGCCAACCCGGTGGAACGATCTCGCGGTTGGAGTCAAGCGGTGCGCCTCGTCGAAGACCACTAGGTCCCAACCTGTTCTCTCAGGGTGGACGGCCTCCTGGACGGCCGAGTTCACCGCCGCCAATTCCAGAGAGGTGACCCATAGATTGTGCTCGAGTTCAAGAGCCCCCTCCCGGACAGTGGCAGCTGTGATACGGCGGAGACCGCCGCCGAAGAACCGTTCGAAGTCCGCCTGCCATTTAGTAACCAGCCCGGCGGGAGCGACGATTAGCGCGCGGCGGACGAGTCCGAGCCGGCGCATCTCGCGTAAGTACAGGCCGGCCATTACGGTCTTGCCCGTTCCCGGCTCGTCGGCGAGCAGGAAGCGGAGTCGCGGCTGCGGCAGCATCGCGCCGTATACCGCGTTGTGCTGGTGGATGTAAGGACGGAGCGGCGTTGCCGAGGGCGGGCTGACCGTGGTGTCGGTGGTCGCTGCCGCCATCCAAAGCGTCCACATGCCCGCCAGACCACCCGCTGACGAGCCACCGCCGTCAGGCTTCAGAATCTCGACCAGCTCAGCCTCGTCAGCCGTCAGCGTGACCTTGCTGAATGTGTCTCCATCCTCGGGTGCGACGTAGAGGACCCAGCCGCCCGCACCGTCGGGACGAGCAAAGTCGACGGTTAACCAGCCGCTCGGACCGTGGGGCAGACGCACGCGTTGTCCCGGCTCGAACAGCTCTGCCACCCGCGCCTCCAATGTTCCACTTTCGTCGATTACCCTAAGGCTCTCGAGCCTGCCACGTGGGGGCTATGGGCGGGGAAGATCTGACAATCCCAATCCCACGAACCGCAGAAGGCCCAGGTTTCAAAGGTCTCCTGGGGCTGCGACCGGCTTGCTGTTCAGTCGGACGTTGCGCGCTGATAAGTGGTCCGCGCTGTCGTCAGCCAGCGTGCCCGGTGCCAAGGCCCGACGAAGGAGGGCCTTGGCGGCGATCGCCCCAACCTCCTACGGTGGGACGCGAAGTCCGCGATCGTCACGGCGTCAGCCAGGCTGCCATCGACAAGATGCCTGCAGGCTCCCAGGGGATATTTTGATCATCATGTCAGGCGGCGGACGGTGAGTCCAGAGCCAGCGAAGATCAGTGTTTCGATTTACTATTACCTGGGGCGTTGCATCAGGAACGAGATGAGTTCTTGAGTAAACTGCTGGCGCTTCAGCCGGTCAGGGGTTGGCGTGATCCCTCCCGCCGCAGCCACCACACTCTCTGCTGCAGTCCGAAACATGGCTACTTGGTCGGGCTGCTTCAAAGCTTGTATTATCGCCTGGCTCTGCTGCTCGCACTTGGCCGAATTAAGCGGCGCGGATGGCCCTCCAATTATCTGGTATTTACATGCCATAAGAATGTGATAGCGCGCCGGCTTATAAATGGGGTCCAGTCCGGTTCTAAACGCGTTCTCAATTCGGTATGCGGCAAATGCGCTAGCTATGTATGGAAGGAGCCTATGTTCTTCCTGGAAGATTGAGGTCCCGACTTCATCGTAAAGCCGGGCCGTATAGCGAGCAGCCGCGTGCGGATTGTCCAGAAATACTGCGGATATCGACCGAAGTTGGTCGCTAATCGTTACGACGCGTGTTTTGGTGACGTCTGCACTGTAGAACTGGCCAGATCGGCGCTCATAGGTAAGTTTGACGTCCTCACTGTCTAGCTTGTAGAAGTCTTCGAGCTTCTTCTGGAACTTCGTGAGGGCGACGAGATCATTTTCTTGTACGGCGGTTTGTGAATTGGTTGCCCGGATAATTCGGGTAGCAACTTCCTCGTCCTGGGTGACCACCAGCCGAATTGGAACGAATACAGATGTGACTGCATCACCTAGAAATTCCTGAGAAAGGTGTAGGCAGTGACTCGTCTGACAGCCGTTTACGACTTGAAATCCGGAAACGGCTACCGCATCTCCGGGCTTCGGGGTGTAAGAGGAGGCAACGACGGTAATGCCGTTGTTGAGTACGGGAAGTAGGCTCCTGTCTTGTGAATTGAGGGTGCTGATAATCTGGCGATTGACTGGGTTATCTTCGCCCTTAAAGCCTCTTACATTGTCGTAGAAGACACGTTCATCCAAGCTTCCGTCGTCCGCATGTACCAACTTGAGAAGTTCGGAAACAGATACTACGCCTAGAATCGCTTGGTCGACCCCCGGCATCTTCGGTAGATTCACTTGCTTTTCAAGCTGAATCTCAACCTCATTGGCATGGTTCTTTCTGATCCATGCGTCATGTAGGTCATCGGCTCCGATAACATTCATGTGCACTTTTCCTAGAAATCCCAAGTCCCTAATGTGATCTTGAGACTCTTTGGTCCTGTCGGCCACAACCGGATCTTCGGTTGATACCTTGGGGGCGGACGATACGAAGTACACGTAGACAGAGGGGGATGATTTGAGGATCGCTGCGTAGTCGGAGAAGACTAAGCTGAGAGCAGACGCTAGCTCTTGTAGCCGTGGAAAGTCCGGGAAGCCTTCGTTCCGAAGAAACTTTTGTATGGTGCTACCGAAGCCAAGAATGTCAGCGCTCTTAATAGTTGAAGATCGCTTCGCCTGGATAAAGTGTATGGATACATCAATCTTTCCGGCCGCCTCGCATATCTCCCTCACGTCGCTGGTGTCCCAGATTAGTTGCTCATTAATTTCGAGAGCCACAACGTCGATACCAATGGCTCCGGCGTCAAGTAGGAAGTCGGTCTTTTCCGCTTGAGCCAAAATGTTATCCGGAAGCATGAGGCTGGCACTAAATAGCTCGAACGCATCATCATCGTTGATGCTTTGAAGCTCCTCGCTCTCCTTGAACTTGTTGAATAGACCCTGAATCAAAGGATTCATTTCCTACTCCAAACTCAGGAGGCTTGGCACGAGCTTCTTATGGTGGCAACCAAGTCTACCGTGACTCTGACTAAGGTGGTCGATATGCGCCTATCCGGATAGATTGGGATGAATCAGTACAAATTGCATCAAGTGTCGACGCAGCTACTCGGTCAGCCTTGTCCTTAGGCCACAGCCTGGCCTCATGTGGCAGATCTTCTCGGCTCTCCGCTATTCCGAGACGAGTCTCGAACAATTTGGGCCATTCGTCGTGGCGAATAAGCGCGTGGGCGACGGTGGCCGCGACCGGCCGGAGAGCCGCAGCGTGGCCAGCGATCGCCCGACGCGCGGCAGGCCGCCGCAGGCGGGCTGCCCTTGAAGACGTAGAGAAAGTACTCATCCAGTCGACAATCATGGCCGTGGGCTGGCGCTTTGTCGCGCTGTAGTGGCTCAGCTTCGGTTGAAGCTTGACGTCGGTCCCTCGATTGGGCCGGTGTCAGCCGATGTATGGGCTGTGGCTTCCGTCTGCCTGGAGGTAGTGGCTGATGCGCAGGCTCATGGAGCGATCCATGTGGTAGCTCATAAGGTCGTCTCGCGATACCCATCGAACTTCGCGGGACTCCGTACTTGGGGTCGGCTCGCCGCTGACTGCTCGGGCGGTGAGGACGATGGAGAACTCCTGCCGAACCTCGCCGTTGCTGGTGTAGAGGATGACGTGGTCGGGATCGCTGTAGGTCCCGACGAGCCCGGTGACCTCGCAGGTGATGCCCGTTTCTTCCAGCGTCTCGCGTACGGCTGCTGCCGGGATGGACTCTCCGAGATCGATGGCTCCGCCCGGTAGGGCCCAGTTGTCGTTGTCGGAGCGGCGGATCATGAGGATGTGGCCGGCCTCGTTGGTGACGACGACGTTGACCGAGGGGACGAGGCTGTTCGCGGTTGGCGCTTGCGGGTCGTTGTAGAAGTCGATCCTGCGAGTCACGGTTCGGAGCCTACTTGCTGGATGCCTTGTCTTCCGGCGGTTTGGTGTCGCTTGGCTGGCTGACGAAGCTGCCGAGGCCGCGGACGGTGTAGATGGTGCCTTCTTCGCGGAGGGCCCGCATCACCTTGTGGGCGGTCATCCGGGCGATGCCGAACTCCTGCATCAGATCGTTCTCGCTCGGCACTCGTGCGCCGGGGCGGTATACGCCGGCCGTGATGCGCTCACGGATCACGTCGGCTACCTGCTCCCAGCGAGGCCGGTCGTGGCGAAACTCGATCATGACGTCACTGTAGGAACCTGTGAAGTTCCATCGTTCTCCGGATGGCCCTATGGAGCCCTATAGACAACCCTTCTGAACTTTGCTTACTCTGGCCCCATGGAACTTCCCGGTTGCAACCTCGACGCACTTCGCGCCACGTTCCCCGACTGGTCGTTCTTTCGCAGCGATGCGGGCGTCCTATACGCGACCAGGCGAGGCGCTCCGCTTCGCTATGCAGAGATCGCCGCGGGGCTTGAGCAGACGGTGAGTGCCGACGATTTCGTGACGCTCGTGGCACTCCTGCAACGGCAGCAGGTCCGGCGGTGAGGCGGCGCGGCGGTCTGCATGACTACCACGGGCCGCACGCTGCCCCTCCACAGCCGTGGGCTGAGCCGGTGGAGTGGGAGCCGAGCCTGCCTCGCGCCGATCGGTTGCGCGTGCGTGAACACACCTGCGACTGCCGGCGCCCGGTGTTCGAGCTTTGCGCGGCGGGCGGTTTGTGGTTCGTCCGGCGCATGTCGAGTGAGTCCCCGGCCGCGGTCGTCGAGAGCAGCTGGATGCGGGAGCGCGCAGCGATGGACCTGTGGCAGCGGATCTTGAGAGGTCAGGCGCGGTGACCGAGCGGCGGAGCCTCCTGGCGGAAAGCGGCCTCGGATATCTGCCGCGCCGCTTCCTCAGGTGCCACCTGGTCGGTGCGTATCCGCAGTGAGAAGAGGCCAGTGTCGTGGGCTTGCAGGTCGAGCAGGGTCTCGTCCCATGCGCTCAGGCGGCTCGCGGTGTCACTGTCGCCTCGTTGCCGGCATCGCCGCTCGCAGACGTCGCGTGGCACCCACAGCAGGACGAGCAGCCAAGGGGCGACGGCCAGGCGCAGGATGTCGGGGATGTTGCCCATGTGAACGACAGGCACTCGCCCCGTCTGGGCCATCTCCTCGATCTGGCGGCGGTCGATGGCGTAGACGTTTCCGTAGCGGTGGGTCTCCGCGAGCAGCCGTCCGGCGGCCCGCAACCGGTCGAGGTGCTCGGAGGTGACGAAGTCGTATTCCGTGCCGCGCCGGTTGCCGACCTTGAGCTTGCGCAGAAGGACGAGCCGGGAGTCGAGGGCGGTCAGCGCGGCGGTGGTGGTGCTCTTGCCGCTGGCCGGCGGGCCGTAGAGAACGATGCCCTTCACGACAGGATCCGTTTCAGGGTCTCGCGGGTCTGGTCGGCGAGGCTGATCGCGGCTCCGAGCCGGTTGTCGACGGTGGTGTGCGCGGTGGGTGGGCTGGTGTCGGTGTTGAGGCCGCTGGTGTAGGCGTCCCAGTTCTGCAGCTTCCAGGCGTCGCGGGCGGCCCCGCGGAACTCGATGTACTCGCGCATGGACTCCACGTCGCAGCGCACCCACACCACGGCGACGTCGATGCCTTTCGCTGCGCAGCGGTTGGTCAGGCGGCAGACCCAGTCGGGGTCGGCCAGTTCGGCGATGAACGGGGCCGACAGGATGGCCGAGGTGCCGACGTTGAGGTTGTCGAACGCGGCCTCCATCAGGCACCGGTACTCCAGTGGACGGACTTCGCGCAGGTACAGGTCGGTGTGCCGGTCGTGCGGGTCACCGCCGAGGGAGACGAGCAGGCGCTCGACCATGGCGCGGGTCAGGGAGTCCTTGTCCAGGAAGGCCCAGCCGGTGATGTCGGACAGGAACCGGGAGAACTCGGTCTTGCCCGATCCGGCGTAGCCGCCGACGAGGGTGAGGATCGGCTTGGGGCTGCCGTGGCCGTGGCGGCGGCGCCAGGCGTCCACGACGCGGTTGAGGAGGGCGTTCTGCTCGGTGTTGGAGGGACTGCCGGACACTTTGATGAGGGTTTCTTCGATGACCTTGGCGGCGGCGTTGTCGACTGCGGGGTCGGTCGGTTGGGGCAAATCCGAGATGGAATTTTCCACTTCGGGTATTTCGCCGGGAAGCGGCAGTCGGAAACCAAGCGTGGGTTCGTTTGCCTGGTATAGGAGGCAATAGGCTCGCCGGTAGTGAGGTCCGGGATATACCGATCCTTGTTCGTGTGCCCAGATTGTCTGGAAGTTGGCGGCTGGCGCGCTCAGGCCGTGACGGTGGGCGACCTGGCGGAGCTGGTCGCCTGCGGCTTCGAGGGTGAGGCCGACGGCTTCGCGGTGTCGGCGCAGGAGCAGAGGTTGCCATCCGGGGCGGTGAATTGTCTTCATCGCATCCTTTTGCGCACTGTGAAGGCGGACGTGTGTAAGCGGATGTGTAACCGCCGTGCAGGCAGCAATGAAGAAGCTTAGCTAACGCTCCGTGATACTCAACAGCGCGAATGCGCGATGAACTAACGGCATCCCCGCCGGGATAACGACCGACCAGAAAAGGGGTGCCGAAGTGACCACAAACAAGCGGATTTTGGACGAGCTTCAGGCCATTCGGTCTGAAATGGAGGACTTGGCCTGCCGGGTCAGCGAGATCGCTTCGGCCCTTGGAACACGGCCTTCTCCAGATCGGCGATCCGCTCGCCGAGAACCGCCAGAGTGTTCCGCATCTGAGCGAGCTGGTCCATGACCTCCGACGAGGCCGGCTCCTCGGCGGCGGAGGTGGCGGCGCCCTCGCGGACGAACACGCCTTTGCCCTGCTGGCCGACGATCAGACCCTCGGTGCGCAGCACGCTGATGGCCGCCTTGACCACGCTCGCGGACACGTCGTAGCGCTGGCAGAGCTGGGCGGTCGACGGCAGTGCAGCGCCGGGCCCGAGTGAGCCCGTTTTGATCTGCGTACGCAGGTCGTCGGCTATCTGGAGGTAGCCGGGCCGACCGGTCTTTTCGACCATCCCCTGCCCTTCGCGAGGTTGTCTGCCCTCCAGTTCAGCACAGCCGACACGACATGCCAACCAAGTCTGCGTGGAAGCCCTTGACAACTTAGAATTCCAAGTGTTCTATGTATTCCAAGAAGTCTGCTCGAACCGAACGAAGGAACCCGACCATGCGCACCGTCCCCATCCCTGTGGACACCAGCAAGCTCACCATCACCTGCGTGAAGGCCCCGCGCCCTCGCGTACTCAACAAGGACACCGGCGAGATCAAGACCGACAAGAACGGCAACACCGTCTACGAGGTCACCGTCTCGGTCGAGGACGAGTTCGGCCGGATCGAACTCGTCAAGATCGGCATCACCGGCGAGCCGCCCATCACCGCCGGCGACCCCGTCAACGCGGCCGGCCTCGTCGGCTACGTCTGGGAGATGGCCGGACGGTGGGGCATCAGCTACCGCGCCACCGCCCTCCTCCCGCAACGGGAGGCCGCCGGTGTCTGACCTGCTCATCCCGCTCGGAGTCCTGGCCGCTGCGGCGGCCGGGCTCTGGGCCTGGCACCACTGGCACTACCGCTCCTTCTGGCTCGTGATCGGCTTCCCACTGACCGCGATCAGCGTGCGAGCCTCGTGGCGCAAAGTCGCGCTCGGCTGCGGGCTGACCAAGAAGCGGCAGCGCTTCTGGTTCACCACCGTGCCCGGCATGATCGCCTCGACCGGCGTCGTCCGCGTCAAGCGCAAGTTCCAGCGCATCGCCGTGGACACCAAGCCGTTCATGTGGCCGCCCCTGCCCACCCGGCACGGCTGGCGCGTCACAATCCACACCCTGGAAGGCCAGATTCCCGCCGACTACGCGGACGTGGCCGAACGGCTCGCACACTCCTGGGGCGTGCACGCCGTTCGCGTCTCCTCCGACAGGCCGGGACGGGTACGGCTGGCTGCCACCATGCGTGACCCGCTGGTCAGAATCGACGAACTCCCGCCCTCTTCAGAACTCCTCAAGGTCACCGTGGGACGTCTGGAGACGGGCGGGCCATGGGTCGTCGACTTCAAGACCGTCCCGCACTGGCTCAACGCCGGGGCGACGCAGTCCGGCAAGTCCAACCTGGCCAACGCCCTCATCGTGGGTCTCGCCCCGCAACCGGTGGCGCTGGTCGGCTTCGACCTCAAGGGCGGAGTGGAGTTCACCCCGTACGCGCCGCGCCTGTCAGCGCTGGCCACCACACGAGCCGAGTGCGGGGGCCTGCTAGATGACCTGGTGGCGCTCATGACCGACCGGATGGGCGTGTGCCGGATGGCCTCGGCCCGCAACATCTGGCAACTCCCACCCGGCATGCGACCGGTGCCCGTCGTGGTCCTGGTCGACGAACTGGCCGAGCTCTACCTGATGGCCGACAAGTCCGAGAAGGACGAGATCGCCAAAACCTCGACCGCGCTGTTGCGGGTCGCCCAGCTCGGGCGGGCCTTCGGGATCTACCTGTTCTGCTGCGGCCAACGCATCGGCTCCGACCTCGGGCCCGGCGTCACCGCGCTGCGGGCCCAGTGCTCCGGACGGATCTGCCACCGGGTGAACGACCCCGAAACCGCCACCATGACACTCGGCGACCTCGACCCCGCCGCTCTCGACTCCGCTCGGGCCATCGCCGCCGAGACACCAGGCGTCGCGATCGTCGCCGGCCAGGACGGCCAGTGGTACCGCGCCCGCTCCTTCTACGTCAGCGAACAAGCGGCCGAAAACGCCGCCCACACCTACGCCGACCGCGCCCCGTCCTGGGACGAGGTCATGGCCGCACAGCCTCACCGAATGACCGACTCCCAGACCGCCTGACCGAGCAGAGAGGAGACTCCTGGTGCGCCGCTTCGCAGCCTGGCTGCTCGACACCGGTCTCGTCCTCGTCCTGGCCCTCATCGCGGGCGCTGGCTCGTTCACCCACATCCGCGACACCGCCAGCGAACACGGACAGTCCGGCTGGATGGCCTGGGCCGTGGCCGTCTGCATCGACCTCACCTGCGTCATGGCCGCCTGCGAACGCCAACGCGACAACAAGACCGGCCGCCGGCGGCGCGGCCTGATCTCCTGGCCCGTCCTCGTCCTGACCGGCGCCATCGTCCTGTCCCTGGCCGCCAACCTGCAACAAGCCGACCCAACCGTCTGGGGCTGGATCACCGCCGCCACCCCGGCCGCCGCCTTCCTCGTCGCGATCTCCATGCTCGAACGCCGGACGTCCGGCCCTCGTCCCATCCCGTCCCAGGACGTCTGCGAGACGTCCCCAGCAGACGTCCCACCGTCCCGTCCGCGTCCCACCGAACCCGCACTCGTCCCCGCCGCTGATCGTCCCGCTCTCGTACCCGCCCAGGACGAACAACCAGGACCGTCCCCAGCGCTCGTCGACTACGCCCGCCGCGTGGCCGACGAACACCACGCCAGGCACGGCAAGCCCATCACCCGCGACGTTCTCCGCGCCCGCCTGGGCGTGTCCAACCAACTCGCCTCCGACCTGCTCCGCACCCTGCGGACCGTCCCGGAAGCCACCTGAAAGGCCATCACCATGCACAACGAACGAGACGCCCTCATCGCCGGACTCATCGCCCTGGCCGGATTCCTCAAAGCCAGGCCCCAGGTGCCGGTCTCGGTGGCACCCGTCATCATCCGGGCCTTCGCCGCGAACGGCCCCGACCGCCAGATGCGCGCCGAGGTCGACGCGGTTGCCGCCCTTCTGGACACGGAGATCGACCCTGAACATCTGCCTCACGGCCACTACATGACCGCCATCGGCTTCGGGCCGGTGCGCTACGAGTTCATCGCCATCCTGGCCGCTGCCCGCGCCCGCCACGCCGCCGAAGACAGCTACCGCGGCTGCATCACACCCGACAACACCTAGGAGATCCCACCATGCGTATCCGCCTCGAAGGCAACCGCGCCGAACTCACCCTCGGCCTGATCCACCTGCGCGAGGTCTTCACCGTCACCGCGATGTCGCGCGCCTACCCGGACCGCAACCACCCACGCAAGTACCGCGTCTACGTCCACATCATCCCGCGCAAGGAGCACTGACCGGCATGAACGACGTTCTGATCGCTCATTACCGCTGCTGCACCTGCAACGGCACCGGCCTGACCGACGACCAGACCTGCGCCGACTGCAACGGCACCGGCATCGACGACCACGGCGCATAACCGGTAGCGCCCCCCGCCTGGCCACACATCCGCCAAGATCCGCGCCAGGCCGGGGGCCATCCCACACCAGCAGTACTGGATAGGACGGACCCATCTTGCCCCACCTCGCCCGCACCCACGCCATAGCCGGGATGATCACCCGGCTCCACGACCCGAACTACAACCGCTGGGCCTGCCAGATCAAGCGCACCGGCGGCTGCCGACAGCCCATCCACCTGCGCGGCAAGGTCGAACACTACGACCAGGCCACCGGACAACTCCTGCACCGCTACACCACCAACCGTGAACCGGACGGCGTCCTGCGCGTGCCCTGCAAGACCCGCCGCGCCTCCCGCTGCCCAGCATGCGCCGAGGTCTACCGCGCCGACACCTACCAGCTCATCCGCGCCGGCCTCGTCGGCGGCAAGGGCGTCCCGGAGACCGTCACCGCTCACCCGTGCCTGTTCATCACCCTGACCGCACCCTCCTTCGGGGCCGTGCACGTGCGACGGGAGAAGAACGGCAAAGTCCTGCCCTGCCACGCCCGCCGAGACGCCCAGACCTGCCCGCACGGGCACGTGATGTCCTGCACCAACCGGCACAGCACCGACGACCCACGGCTCGGCGAGCCGCTGTGCCCCGACTGCTACGACTACGACGGCTCGGTCCTGTTCAACGCCATCAGCCCCGAACTGTGGCGACGCTTCACCCTGGCCCTGCGCCGACGCTTCGCCAAACTCAACGGCCTGACCGTCATAGCCCTGCGCGAGCACGTGAGCATCGCCTTCGCCAAGGTCGCCGAATACCAACGCCGCGGCGTCGTCCACTTCCACGCCGTCATCCGCCTCGACGGCCCAGACGGCCCCAACTCACCACCGCCTGCCTGGGCGACGGCGGACGCCTTGGCCCAAGCCGTTGACCATGCAGCGTCCGTGGTGACAGCAGAGATCAAGCCGCTCAGCCGCATCTTCCGCTGGGGCACGCAGCTCGACGCCCGCCGCATCACCATGGACGGCGAACTGACCGAACAGGCCGTCGCCGCCTACATCGCCAAATACGCCACGAAGGCCGCGGAGTGCGTCGGCACCCTGGACCGGCGCATCCAACCCCTCGAAGACCTGAACGCTCTAGCGGTGCGCGAGCACGCCCGCCGGCTGATCGCCGCTTGCATGCACCTGGGAAGCCACCCCGGTCTGGCCGACCTCCGGCTGATCCAGTGGGCCCACATGCTCGGCTTCCGAGGCCACTTCTCCACCAAGAGCCGCCACTACTCCACCACCCTCGGCGCCCTGCGCGCCGACCGCGAAGAACACATGCGGGCCGAAGAGATCACCACCGGACGGCTTCCACTCTTCGACGAGGACACCGTCCTGGTCATCGCCCACTGGCAGTACGTCGGACGCGGGCTCTCCCTGGGAGAGCAACTTCTCGCGGCGGCGCTCGCCGGCGTCCGACTCTCCAGCTTCGGCGGTGAGCCTCAATGAGCAGAAGCGACGAGTTGCTGACCGTTCCACAGGTCCTGGTCGAGCTGGGCGGGGTCTCACGCCGGACCTTCTACCG
The DNA here is from genome assembly GCF_040614375.1 of Nonomuraea sp. NPDC005983. NCBI lineage: Bacteria > Bacillati > Actinomycetota > Actinomycetes > Streptosporangiales > Streptosporangiaceae > Nonomuraea > Nonomuraea sp. NPDC005983. The sequence goes on along the minus strand of NZ_JBEXUP010000009.1, from coordinate 86,707 downwards.
CTGGCGCGAACTCGGCCGTGCCCCGGTCTGCATCCAACTGCCCAACCTCGAACTCCGCGTGTGGCGGAGCGACCTCATGGCCTGGCTCGATTCGCGACGGGAGGGCAAGTGAAGACCACCTACGACGTGAAGTTCAGCCAGGTCCAGCAGCGCTCCAATGGCGGCACATTGGCTTACGTCGCTCGCTGGAGAGTCGCTGGCAAGGAGAAGTCGAAGAGCTTCCGCACCAAGGGCCTGGCCAACGCCTTCATGTCCGACCTGAGGCAGGCGGCCAAAGCGGGGGAGGAGTTCGACGTCGCCACCGGATTGCCGGTGTCGATGCTGGCGCCTGAGTCGGCTGGTCCGTCGTTCATGGAGTTCGCTCAGGCCTACGTGCTTCGGCGTTGGAACACCTCGGCGGCCCGGACCCGTGAGACGGACGCGTACGCGCTCCTGTCTCTCATCCCTGCCCTGGTGGCCGATGCGCCGCGCCGTCCCTCTGCTGAGGAGTTGCGGGAGGTTCTCCGGATTCACGTGCTGCTTCCGGAGAAGCGGCGGGCCGACCTGACGACGGGACAAGCCGCGGCTTTGAGCTGGCTGGAGAGGGCATCTCTCCCGCTCTCGGCCTTGGGGGAAGCGCACGTTCTTCGTACGGCCCTCAATGCCGTCTCGATCACCTTCGCTGGTGTACCCGCAGGGGCGAACACGGTGCGGCGCAAGCGCGCTGTCCTGCGTCACTTGCTGGAGCACGCGGTCGAGCAGAAGGTGTTCAGCGGCAACCCGCTGGACGAGATCAAATGGACCGTCCCCAAGGCCGTGACGGTCGTCGATCCCCGTACGGTGGTCAACCCAGTCCAAGCACGGCAACTCCTCGACGCCGTCCCCAAGGTGGGCCGCAAGCGCGGTCCTCGGCTCAGGGCGCTGTTTGCTTGCATCTACTACGCCGCGCTCCGACCGGAGGAGGCTGCCGACCTGCGGTTGAGGAACTGCACCTTGCCGGAGTCTGGGTGGGGCCTGATCGTCTTGGAAAGGGCACGACCTCAGGGAACGAAGCGCTGGACCAACTCCGGCGAGACCCACGAGTCGCGCAGCCTGAAGCACCGCGCGGACAAGGAGACGCGAGAGATCCCGATCCCGCCCGTCCTGGTCGCCTTGCTCCGCGAGCACATCGCCGAGTTCGGCACGGCCGAGGACGGCAGGATCTTCAGCACGGGCACCGGCGGCTCCTACTCCAGTTCGGCGCACTCCTACGTCTGGCAGGAAGCCCGCAAGCTCGTGCTCACCCCGGAACAGATCGCTTCGTCGCTGGCTGCTCGGCCGTACGACCTGCGCCACGCGGCTGTGTCGCTCTGGTTGAACGCGGGCGTTCCGGCTGTCGAAGTCGCCAAGCGTGCTGGCCACAGCGTGGATGTGTTGCTGAGGGTCTACGCGAAGTGCATGGACGGTCAGCAAGAGCAGATCAACGGCAAGATCAACGACGCCTTGGGCGAATAGTCCTCAGCTATCCACCTTCGGCCCCGGTCAGATCCGGGGCCGTTCGCTTCGTACCGCCCGCCATGCCGTGTCGTTCCCGCCACGCGACGCTGGTTGCGTCACGCTGGCGTGCACGAGCAGCGAGAGGAAGACCATGGACGATGACCAGGACTGCCCCGCCGCGCCTCGCAGACAGGTAGGGCGACCACCCTACGGCCTGCCACTCCGGAGCCGGCCTCGGCTCCCCGCCGCATCCGACTCAATGGGCTGGCGCACGTACTCATCCCCGGTCCCACCGGATCGGCCATCCCGCCGACTGACCGTGCCGACGCTTGTTGGCTTCCTGGCCTGTGTCGGCATCAGTATCTGGAACGGATGGGGAATCGGCATCGCCTCACCTCGACCGCCTGCTGTCTCGGTGGCGGCGCCTCACCCGAGCGTTGCGGAACGCTCGGTCGTCCCAGCCTCGCCTCTGGCATCCACTCCGGCTCCTCGGCCGCCGTCACCTTCGGCGAAGCGGAACGCGAAGCCCAAGGCGTCGAAGCGCTGGCCGGCCTCGTCGCGGAACGCCACTCGATCACCGGCCCTGTCTGTGCCGCGTAAGCATCGTGAGAACGTTCCGGCGGCCCTGCCTGGGAAGACGCCTCGGATCGATCGCGTGGACAAGCCCAGGCGTATCGATCATCGTCGCGGAATACGATGAACTGTCCCCACCTTCGCGCCCTGAGTTCCACATCCGTAACCGCGCATGCTTCCTAAAGGGATAGTGCGTCCCCGTGAACCGGATGACCATAGCGGCAGCAATGTCCCTACTGCTGTACTTATGTTCGTCAGATCGATGAGCACCCTGCGATCCCGTGGCCCTACTTGGGCTTGTCCAACAGGAGGGGTTTGAGCTGACGGAAGAATTCGGTCGCATCCGCCAGTGAGTCCCGGCCCGGTGCACCCTTATAGACATTGATGGTGAGAAGACGCTTGAAGTCGGGAGTCCATCCATAGACGAAGGCGATGGTTTTGTCCTTGGCGTTCTTTCGACGGGCCGCAAAACCCGGCCCCAATTCCCCCGGCAGATCACTGCCCTGGCTGGACACCTTTGTATTCTTCAGCCCGTCTGGGCTGATTGGCGACGGTTCGAAGACTTCGATCACAAGTCCCAGTTCGCCCTCTGGAGTCGAGTCCTCGGCTACCGAGCACGATGCGAAACGTCCCTTGTCCATCTTCGTACCGACTGCCGCGTAGTCCTTGAAACCTGTGGCGATCTTGATGGCATTCGCCGAGACGAGATCGCATTCCTGCGGGGGAGCGGTCACATTACCCAGCGGCCGGGTGTCCGGTGGCGGAGCAGGAGGAGACGTGCACGCCGCCGCCAGGGCGAGAACGGCAACGGCAGAGGCCACCGACGACTGGATTCTCATGACCCATTACCGTAGTTCTCTTCGGCCTCCTTGAAGCCTAGCGCGATGGCACTACTCGGTCCCTCGAAGACGCGACCGGTCGAGTTCAGTGACAGCCACTCTTCGTATGCCCTCCGCTGAGCGGCAGTCATTTCGTCCCATGGCCTGATTTCTCCGTTGGCTATGAAGTGGCCGTCTGATCCTGGGGAGAAGTCCTTGTGCTTGTAGGGGTGCGTCTCGGCAGGCGGGGATCCGTCTCCGAACAGGCCGTGGCGCATCATCGCGGCCGCCGTGAGGTCGGTGAACATGTGCTTGGCCACGCCCAGCGCGGTATCCGCGTCTGCGCGCGCCTGGCTCTCATGGCTGGACTTGACCTTTCCAAAGATCATCCCCTTGGCTTCGTCGACCAGGAGCCCGACGAACTTTCCCTGCGGACCCGGAGCCAGTCCGACGACTTTCTCAGCCGCTTCTTTGAAAGCAGCGAAGCGCGCATCGTCCGCCTTCGCCGCGTCGATGTTCGCGATGTTGGCGGCATCTGTAATCGCCCAGGTCGTCCTGCTGAGGCCGCGCGTCGCCCGGGCGAATTCGGCACCTCCGCTGCGGCTCATGCGTTCTTCGAGAATGTCCTGCCGCGCTGCGTCGAGCTGCTGCTGCGTGGCCTCCGGATGCGACTTTTGCCAGGCGGTGAAATCGGCCTTGACCTCCCCCGCGATCTTGCCGGCCAGTTCGTCCAGCATCTTGGCGGAATACAGCCCGTGCGCGGCGGTGACGGTCTGGAAGGCGTCGTCATCTGCGAACGCCCACGTCATGGCCTTCTTGATGTCCTTCGCGTCGAACAAGGCACCAAAGGGTTCCACACCGTGCAAGTTCTTGTCCGGATCCTGGTCCGTCACCACGCCCGCTACCTCCTTGCTGAAGGACTGCGTGGCGCGGTGCACGTCGCCGGTGTAGTGGGCCAAGACCGTGCCGAGGTGGGCGGAGGTATGGGGAAGGTTCGCCTGGACCTTGGCGTCGCTCCAGAAGCGGACCGCCCATGAGGCGATCAACGCGGACTTGTACCCGCGCGAATTCCCGGGCGGCAGGTCGTGATCGCGGAAATCCGTGCTGGCCACCTCGATGGCCCAGCCGAGATCCGCGTCGGCGTCGCCATCCCAGTGGTGCTTTCGCATCAAGTAGGCCAGGGGCTTGCGCTGGGGGTCGGTGAAGAAGTCCTGCGCGACGGCGGGATGGTGGGCCAGCGCGATCAGGGCCGTGCCCATGGGGCTGAGGTCACCGGGTGAGATGTCCTTGGGGCCGGGCATCGCCCAAGTGTCTCGCGGCAGGCTCGGGTCGGGCGGATGAGCCACGTCCTTGTCGTACAGCTTCCGAACCACATTGAGTAGGAACGTGTGGTCGAAGTCGCCGTCCTGGAGCAGCCTTTTCACCGCGAACGCGTCCTGCGGGTTCTCGATGTCGTCGACGAGCTGATCGGCGTAGTCGTCGGCCAGCTTCATCCCGCCCACTCCATGTGAGGCCGTGCCCAGAATCTTGCTGAGCATGGTGGCGAGCCTGTCCTGTGTCCTGACGTCGCGTTGGGACGGGCGGTCCGACGGCGGGAGGCCGGCCCCGTACGCCCTGTTGATCAGGGCTTTGAGCTCGCGCGGCGGTATTTCCTTGGCGAAGGCCAGGGCGAAGTACGGATCGTTCTTGTGCCGCTCGATTTCGGCCACCGTCTTGGCGTCGACTGAGTGGCCTTTGATCTGTTCCCGCAGCTTTGTGACCAGCGTCTTGGCGGATGCCGCGCCCTCAGCGGGAGACTTCGACAGCCAATCCGATTCACTGGCCCACAGAATGCCGCCTTTGCCGGATTTGCGGTCGGGTGTGGCGAGTATCAGGTCGAGGCGGCCCTGGAGCACGGGAATCTGTTCGCTCATCTGGTGGCCGATGGCGCGGAGCGGGGTTGGGCCCCACAGGGGGATGTCCAGCGAGGTCAATGTTCGCTCCACCTGGAGGCCGACGTCCGGGATCGTGCCGCTGACCCGCTTCATGCCGTTGATCAGTTGCGTCATCAGCGTGGGGTTGATGCCGACCATAGGGCTCATCGAGAGGCCGCCCCCTTGCTCGGTTCGGACGGTTGAAAGGAGTCCAGCAGGGACAAGGCTCGGGTGAACAAGTCCTTGAAGCCCCGATCCCACGCGCGTAGATCGGCGGCGAGCCTGTCTCCGGCCTCACCCTTGAGCGCGCCGTCATCGACCAGACGAACAAGCGCGATCACGTCATTCGCATGCTGATCGCGTAATCGCTCGATATGACGCCGGGCGGCGTCGATCTGCTCCTGCGTCGCCATCATCGCCTGATCTCGTGGAAGTGGGAGATGCCGGGGTCAATGGCATGGTAACCACAGGGAAGGTTGAGTTGAAGCGGAATGTCGCAAACTCAACGACATGGCTATGGATGAGTGGGTTCTGCTGAGGAGCAGCACCACCACTAGGAGTGTCATGACTAATCGCGGCACGTGGTGATCTTGACAGGGTGTAGCTTCCGATGCCGAAGGCTTCGGCGACATCGAGCCGTCGAAGGCCGTCGAGATGGTTGGAAACGGGAAACATGGGGAACTCTGTTATGCCAAACATGCTGACATCACAGTACGGGTACACCGAGCCCCGCGAATAGGCGGTTAGTCGACGGGTCGGTCGAATGCAGGACCGCACCGGACATGCCCCTGGTGGCCAGCACGCGGTATGTGTTGCGAACCAGTTCCCCGAACCGAGGGGCGCCCTGCACCTCGGTATCTTTGTTGGCTCGACGGTTGGTTTGCCAATCCTGCCCCGTCCAGGTCAAGTCGTCACCGAAAATGACCCCTGCATAGTCGTACTCGAAACCTTGTGCAGTGTAGATGCATCCAATCTGGCCGAATCCAGCCGGGTGAGTAGCCCACAGGCTGGACGGAGGGATGCCATTCTTCTCGCGCTCGGCTCGCGAGTTCCAGGGGCGGTGCCAGTCACCGATCCGAACATCCTCGACCAACGTCCCATCAGAGCGGGGGTCGGTCCACGGCCAACAGAAGCCGGCAGTCATGCGGGCGCTGTCGCCTTCGGCCTGCTTGGCTCGTAGAAATTCCTCCATAATCGCAGGAGTGCGGGCGACGTACAGCTCGAAGGTCTCCAAGGGCCGCCATGGTTGCGGGCCGTCCCCCCACCCCAACCCCAGGAGCTGCTCCACCCAGGTGACGTATTCGGGACAGCCGCCACATCGAAATTGGTGGCGTAGATCGATTTGCTGAACCTTTATTCCCATACTGGCTGCGGCATCATGGATCAGCTGAACGGAGCCCACTTCGCCACAGCGGACCAACTGGTGCTCATCGAGCAGGAATACCGGAACGGCCGCGGCCTCGATCAGCTCCTGTACTTGAGGCCGTCCCTGTCGTCGGTCGTGGTCCCCGTCATAGGTGTTACGGCGACGATCAGATGTCTCGCGGATTCGGTGAGCTTCGTCGCAAATCAGAACATCGATATTGTGCGGGGTGGCATGAGTATAACTGTTGAAGTAGGAAAAACTACGCGCGGCACGTCGGTTGACCTTCTCGACGTTGTCGCGCAATGTCAGAGTGAAGGATTTGCTGCCTGTGGCGTGTACGGCATGTACACCCTGCCGGTTCAAGGTGCCCAGCAGCTCCACAGCGATTACGCTCTTCCCGGTGCCTGGACCGCCCACGATCAAGACGACCTCCTTGGGGGCGCCCTGCTTGCTCGCGTTCACCGCCGCTCTCACGTACTCGTAGGCATCCCTTTGCTCATCGAGCAAGGGAAAGACCGACCGTCGGCAAACGCTCTCATTTACCACCGTCATAAGGCTTTCGGTTGGGCGTACTGGCGCTTCCAGAAACTCTTGTGCATAGTCGGACGCCTTTTTTGGCGAGAGGACAGCGCGAAGTGTCCTTTTGAAGTGATCACGATGATCAGAACAGAACATCCGAACCAAGGAGGAGTCATATTCGAGGCCGATGGTGGCAGGTCGGATCGCCGCCAAGTTCTCGCTGATGGCATTGTGCATGTTGACAATGCAGTGGACCTTGGCCGACCTCCGGACTAAGGAGATGTAGTCGATTAAGACTTGGCGGTAGTCCCAGACTTGCCTGATGGGGTGTGAGTGCGGTCTTGGATTCGGTGACCTAGAGAGGTAGACCAGTTCTGGGCTCGGCCCGGGTGTAGCCCACTGCCACTGCTTGTTCTCCACCACAACCAGTGACATCTGCCCGTTGTTCGGATAGGAGCCGACCAGCACGATGTCTATCCGCACATCGCTGATCGGCGTCTTCACCTCGACTAGCACCTGCACATCACCCAGACCCTCTTCGAGTAAAAGATCAACGACCGTGGGGATGCTGTTACGCCATGATTCAACTTCTAGGGGATTCAGATCACCGCCAATCAATTCGTCGTAGCTTCGCCTGAGCTCTCGTAGAAGCCCGCCTGCAGAGATAAGGGCGGTGAGTTCGCTGGCGGTTGCCTGGTATAGACAGCGTGATGCCACGAAAGCTGCTCCTCTGCAAATGGAGCCATCCGGTAATGGACGGGCTTATGCAACATATCGTAACCATCCTGTCAAAACGGACATGACTGGCCAAGTAGGGATGAAGTCCCATGCTTATGGCGGGGATGAGGCCAAGCCTTAGGAGGAAGGGGGCGGATCTGCAGCGCCCAGTTCGCGGGTTCCTGGGCATTGGCGACCCCGCATCTGCAGCAGCCTTCTACAAGCTGCAGAGCCCAAAGATGGCATAGGTACCGTCTACGGGGCTATGACCAGAAGTTCGACCGAGAAGCCGTTTTCGGGCTCAACTACTGCTCCTCGTGCAGGACGCTGAGGCCTTGGGCACGGCTTTCTTCTGTCATGGCAAGAATCGTGGCCTCGGGTAGAGCGGCCTCAAGCGACTTTGGCGTGGGCGCGCCATGATGAGGTCATGACGGGACCGATTGGGGCCGCGTGTCACGCATGAGGCCCGCAAGGAAGTCCCGCAGCTCGGGGTCGACCGCGTAGATCACGGTTCCGCGCATGCCTCGGGTGAGCAGGACCTTGTACACGTTGCGAACAAGCTGGTCGAAGTCGCTGTTAGGAACGGTCTTACGGCTCTTGAAAGCAGGATCCCGGTTCTCCTCGCGCACGGTGACCAGTTGCCCGTCCTGGACGGCCAGGTCGGGACCCAAGATGACGCCGTTCCAGTCGTACTCGAACCCCTGGGCGGTGTAGACACAACCAACCTGCCCGAACCCGTTCGGCTCGCTGGCCCACAGCATGCTCGGCGGATAGTCGCCGACGGCCCGGTCCTTCTTGACGTTCCACGGCCGGGCCCAGTCACCAATGACGACGTCATTGACGAGGGTGTCATCAGCACGTGGGTCGCTCCACGGCCAGCAGTAGCCGGCGGTCATGCGGGCGGTACCGGTCTGGCCTCCCAGGAAGGCCTCAAGCTCTTGCGGTGAGTCGGCGAGCCGTACCTGGAAGTCCTCATCTCCGTCCCACTCCATCGGCCCGCCGTCCGCCAGACCCAGCAGACGGAGGACCCACTGCTCATACTTACGGCTGCCTCCGCAGCGGAACTGCTCATCGAGCGATACGAACCGAACGTCGTATCCCTTGGCGCAGGCGTAGTGCTCGATGCTCGCCACGGTGCCGAGCTCGCCGGGCCGTACCACCTGGTGCTGGTCGAGAAGGAAGACCGGCACCCGTGCCGCGGATAGCAGCTCGTCGAGCTGGCTGCGTCCTGTCCGCCTTGCCGCCGGGGTGAAGCGGTTGGTGGACGTTTCGCGGATGCGATGAGCTTCATCGCAGATCAGCACGTCCATGCCGTTCTGCTCGGCATCTGTGAAGCTGTTGAAGTATTTGAAGAGGTTCTTGATCCGGGTGCTGCCACGGCCGGGATAGCGGCGCATGGTCTGCGTGAACGATTGTGAGCCGGTGGCGTGCAGAGCCGAACGGCCTTGCCTGTACAACTCCCCGAGTAGTGACAGCGCAATGACGCTCTTCCCACTCCCTGGACCGCCTGTGACGATGACGACTTGCTTGGAGTCCGCCCGCCGTGCTTTGTCGACGGCGCCCATGACCAGTTCGTACGCGACTTGCTGCTCGTCCAGCAGGGTGAACTGCTCGCGCTCGCGGATCTCTTTGGAGGCATAGGTCATGAGCTGCTTGCTGGGAGCGACGGCGCTGGACAGGAGGCGGTCGGCGGCGTCGGCGCCAGGCTTGTCGGACAGCCGCTCGCTCAGGTAGCGGAGAAACTCGCCGCGCCGTTGTTTGGTGAAGAGACGACTGCGTTCGTCGCGGACCTGATCCGATAGGCCGTCGACGTCCAGGTCCATGGCGTTGTGCAGGTAAGCGGCTCCGTACACGGCGTTCGGCTTGTCGCTGAGCACCCCGAGGAAGTCGCACATGTACTCGCAGTACCGGCGCACCTGCTCGGCCGGATGAAGCGTGTCGCCGCCCGGCATACCGTCCACGATGACCAGATGGTCACCCAACTCGGAGGGCTCCGCACGGCTCCACTGCTTGAGCTCGACGACGACGTAAGAGTCCTCGCCGGTCCGCGGGTGTACGCCGGCAAGCACCACGTCGGCGCGCTTGCTCGTCAGCGGGAGTTTGTACTCCACGAGCATCTCGACCCTGTGCAACCCGGCGTCGGCGAGATCGCGTGCAAGGACTGGCAAGCTGCGCTGCCAGGACCTGACTTCGGAGGGTGAGGAACGGCGGCCGGTAGTTGCCCGCACATGTTCGGCGATCACCTCCGCGAACGCGGCCTCGTTTGGAGAGGCGAGCAGGTTCTCGACAGACAGCCGCAGCGCCGTCACGGATTGTCCCCCCAGGCAGCACGAATGAACTCGCGCGGGTGGGGGCCTATCCGCTTCGGACGAAACCGTACGACCGCGGAAGCCCGTCGGGCCGCATCACATGGTCGCCAAAAGAGTAGCGGGGCCAGTATCGCTGCGAAACCGCATTCACCTGTATTGGAGCACTCACTCTCATTGTCGGTGGCGTGCTCTAGCCTTCCTGTACTGACGAGACTGGGGGCGGGGATGAGCACTGCGGAGCTGCTGGAGCCGGTCAAGTTGTGGGAAGCGGTCGAGGTCCTCACCCGCCCGAGTCCGGTGCCCGCCGTTGCGGGCATCTACGGCTGGTACTTCACCCAGCCTCCGCATCCAAGCCTGCCCGCTGACCGCCTCCTCTATGTGGGTATTGCTCCCCGTCGCATGGCGACCCGAGCCAGCAGGCAGAATCTCCGGAGCCGGGTGCGCTATCACTTCCGGGGCAACGCTGAGGGTTCCACCCTGCGACTCACTCTCGGCTGTCTGCTCGGGCTTGAGCTTCGCCGGGTGGGCAGCGGAAAGCGGCTGACCTTCGGCCAGGCCGGTGAGAAGGAACTGACTGCCTGGATGGCTGAGCACGCGCGTGTGTGCTGGATCCAGCACGACGAGCCCTGGACGGGGGAAGCCGAACTAATCGCTCGGCTGGATCTTCCCCTCAACCTGGATCAGAATCGCCACCACGCCTTCCACCCCTACCTGAGCGGCCTGCGCGCCTCGGCGCGCGCCCACGCTCGCAGCCTCCCGATCAGCTCCTGACGATCCCCGGGCTGTGGGCGCGCTCGGCCGGCCCTCTCCTTCTGCGGCAAGTGTTCGGCTTGGCCGGCAGCGGTATTCACGCTTGTAGCAGCCCGGCGTCACGCCAGGTAGAGGCGGTCATGGAATGCGCCGCGCTCCTCACGTTTAGCGGCTGCAACTTTTTCGATCACAGCCCAGTCATGTCCGTGGACCGCAGCTAGAGCGCGAAGAACTTCATACACATCGGCGATTTCCTCCGCGACCTCGGCGGGGGAGGCTTCGTTGATCTCGGTGGCCTCTTCAAACAATTTCGCCAGCAGGGCCTTGCGGTAGTCGACCTCGTCGAGCACGGTAATGACCGGTTCTCTGCCGCTTTGGCGGATGATATCCGGAATGTTGTCCCGTACCAGTTTGCCCATGCTCGACGTCCTCCACTCTCCCAAGCCCCACCTGTAAGGCTGCTGAGCCTATCGAGCCTCAGTGACATTGCCGTGATCGCGAACTACCCTGAACCGGTCGATATCGCGATCAAGGCTGGCATGTACGGATGACTGTGGAGTTCTTTCGCGAAGAGCCGACCGCCCGCTCCTCATGGCGGCTGGCGGTGCTCATGGGCGCCAACGTGCGTACCTACAAGTTCGCCCTGGGTGGGGCGTTGCTGGGCGCCGCCGCCGAGGGGCGTGCCGACATTCTCCTCAGGGACTTGGCCAAGCCGTACGCGATGAGTCTGGTGGAGCATCTGGCTCAAGCGCCGCAGGCGTCGCCGAAGGTCGTTGCCGGCGGATTGGACTTCCTGTCCGTGGCTCGGGAGGAGGCCGCTGAGTCCGAGCAGCTCGGGTCCCCAACGGAGAAGCTGCTCGCTGCCGCGATGAAGTCGATGCCCGCCATGGTGATGCAGAAGTTCCACAATTTGCGTGGCGACGGCGGCGCTGAAGTGCCTCACCGCTTCTACGAAGTGACAGGCACTTCTCAGGAACGTGTGGTCAAGCTGACAGACCATCTCCGTGAGGTCGCTCTGTCCGAGCAGAAGGCGAGTCTGCAGGCGGAGTTGGCCGCGCGGTGGAGCATCGTTGAGACGTCCTTCGCCGCTGGGGTGGGCCGAAGCCTCGTCGAGGAGGGGGTCGCGGTCGACCTCGAGGCGCTGCAGATCACCGACAAAGAACGGCGGCGCTCGGTCGCAGGGGTTACCGAGGCCGTCATCGGGTTTCAGCATGGCCGCTGCATCATCTGCGCCGAACTGCTCAACCCTGGTGTCGATGACGTCGCGGTCGACCACGTGTTCCCGTACTCGTTCAAACGGCTCCTGCCTGGTGCGGGCATCGATCTGGACGCGATCTGGAACCTCGCCCCTGCACACAGACCCTGCAACGGGCAGAAGAGCAATCAGCCGCCCACGCAGGGCCAGCTCACCCGTCTGGCCCTGAGGAACGAGGCGATCATGCAGTCGCCTCATCCGCTGAAGCGGACCCTCCAACTGACGCTGAAGCGTCACGGCTTCACAGGTGGACGCGTCGGCGAATGGTGGGACTTCATCCAGGAAGTGCGCAACCAGCTGGGCTAGTCGCTCGAAGGACAGTTAAGGCCACCCTTTGTCACTTCCATCGCGATCTCACCCACTTCGAGGACGGCAAGATCGCGTGAAAGTCGCTGGGATTACCTCGCTGCACCATCGGTGTCAGGGACGTATGCCCGGTGCCTGGGCTGCGGCGGCGAGTCTGAGCGCTCGTCCCACGGCGTCGATCGGTGGGTGCTGGGAGGCGTCCCAGACAAGGTTGAGGCCGGTCGCGCTCTGTAGGACCAGCCTGCCGTAGAGCAGGATCGGGAGCTGGGCGTTGTTCTTGAAGCGCCGGTCGGGACCGCCTTTCACGTTGACGTATCGCCATGTGCTGTCGACGACATGCCCGTCCGCTGGCAGGGGGCCGGTCTCGATGAAGCGGGTGGGGGAGGTGGTGACGTGGAGGTGCTGATAGGGGATGTCGGCGAAGTGCTTGCCTTCTTGAAGCAGCACCCGGTCGGGGAGGAAGTGGACGGAGCGCCGCCCAGCGGTGAGGGTCGGGACCACGACATTGGTGACCAGACAGCGAGGGCCAGTCAGCGTCAGGGCCGCCGGGTGGCGTTGCAGCAACTTGGAGGCGCCGCTGTTGACCTTGTACTGGTAGGTCGTGGTGACCGCGCCTGCCGCCGCGATGTGCCAGAGACGGCGGGCATTCTGGAGCGCGGTGATGGCCTGAACGATGTGGGCGAAGCGCTGGGCCGCCTCGTCATTGACGTCGTACATCACGACCACCGATCTGGCCGCGCGGTCGCGGAAGGCGAGCCAGATGACGGCGGGTGCGCTGATCGGGATGATGAGCAGTCCCCAGCCGCCGATTGTGAGGCCGATGAGGACGAAGACAGCCAAGGCGAAGGGCCAGAGAGGCCAGCGGCGGGCGGCAGCCTGGAGTTGCCGGACGATGTCGCTGGCATCGGTGGCGACAAGATTCTGGATCGCAGCGCCGGTGACGTCATGCATGGTGATGCCGGGGCCGGGGGGAGCGGGCGGCAGGTGAGGCTGTGGGATGGGCTGGCGAGCGGCCGGGCGGGGCAGGGTGGTGCGGTAGGAGATGGTGCCCCCGCCCATGCGCACGTAGTTGCCGCGCGGGCCCATGCCAACCCTGAACCCTGGGACGCCTGCTGACACCCCGAAGCCGGCTGGGGACAAGATGAATCGGAACGGTCCAGCCTTGAGACTCGTTCGTACGTAAAACCCCATGGACATCCCCTCCCCACAGAAATCCATCGGGGCCTGTCCCGTGTTACCGGCGCTGTTCAGTCCGGAGCCGGCTGGCAAGCATGAAGAGTTCCACCCCGCAGCCGCGAAGCCGACACCCACGCCCGAGTGCGTAACGACCGCATCGACCCTTCTGGGAGCGGTCACCTTGCGCGTGAACGGTCAGCTGCACCACGTCGGCGTCGGACGAATCCGCCCGAACCCAAGTCATCCTCCTGGCCGATGGCCTGCACGTCCGCATCGCCAGCGCCGTAACCTGGGAACTCCTGCGCGAGCTGACCATCGACCCCACCCCGCGACTACCAGCCCCAGGCAAACTCCAAAACGACGAAACCCGCGGTGACTTCCTCCGGGCCCCAACCGTCGCTGTGTAGCGACCTCCGTGGCTTGCCGTAGGTAGCCGACATTGGGCCCATGATCGTTCTGTCGAGGTCAAGAGAGCCAGGGGCGCACGATCTTGCCCGTTAGGGCGATCGCTCAGTTGCGACAAGGGATGCTGGCAAATCCTTGAGTGACCTGGGGAAATACGCTCAAGATCATCCCGCATATATCCCGTGATCATGGTCCTATGGCTGCATACGGGTGCCCTCGGCGGCCTACCAAGGTCCCGACAAGCAAAAGACCTGCGGTCGAGAAACCGCAGGTCAACGCATGAAAAGCCTGGTGGAGATGAGTGCCCCCGGCAGGATTCGAACCTGCGGCACCCGCTTTAGGAGAGCGGTGCTCTATCCCCTGAGCTACGGAGGCGGACGCAGTAAGCCTAGCGAAAGTCAGGCACTGCGTGGGCCGCGGGGAGGGGGTGAGTTTGGTGGGGTTGGTCATGGGTGCTCTGAGCTGCGGTAAAGGGATGATAAGCGATCATGCTGGGCTCCCTCGGCGTGGTTAGCGTTCGGCTCGTGTGCAGGAGAGATCGGGATCGGGGGCGTCGGCGGTCCGTGGTGTTGTTCGCGGGGTTGGCCGCGCCGGCCATTCTGGCGGGTGGGTTGTTGGTCGGGGAGTTGACCGGGTACGAGCGGGCTGGCTGGGCGGGGGAGGGCGGTCGGGCGTTGGGGATGTGGTTGGCGTTCGAGCCGATGGTCGTCCCTGCGCCCGCTCGGCCTGATCGGTGGTACGAGGGAAGGGTCTCCGGGCGGGTAGCGGTGGTGGCCGCGCCTGAGGCTCCGGCGAAGGCGAGTGCGAAGGCGAGCGCGAAGGGGCGTCCGGCTGTGAGGTCGTTCGGGGAGGCTCCCGTGGTGTCGCCCTCTGGGGGCAGGCGGCGTGAGCCGGTGGTGCGGCGTTCGGCTGAGCCTGTGTCGGAGCCTGTGTCTGAGCCGTCACAGTCGAAGGCGCAGCGGCAGCGGTGGGAGGGGTGTCCGGGGGAGTGGGCTGACACCTGGTTGTGGGAGGCCTGCCGGGAGCATGAGGGATGGGTGGCTCGGGACGATGGTGAAGGGTGGGCCACGTCCGGCACCTGAGCTTTCGACACCTGAGCGGGACGCGGGGTGCTGGGTTCGCCGTTGGGGTGAACGCCCCTGGTTCTGGCAGGCCGGTGACTCCCCGATGCCTGGTGCGGGCCGATGGCTTCCTGATGTCTGGCTTGGGCGGATGGACTCTTGGAGGCCGGTGCGGGTGGCCTCGATGCGGCTCGACGGGGTTCTGGCGCTGGCGAGCGACTGTTCTTCAGGGCGCGTGCCGCCTACAAGGGTGCGTGCCGCCCACCGGAGCCCGTGCCACGTACGAGCCCGTGCCACGTACGTGCCCGTGCCGCCTAAGAGCCGTGCCGCTTGCGAGAGCCGTGCGTCGGTCTGTCGGTGATGGTGCCGGACTCCGACCGGTCAGCTAAGAGGGCGGTGCACGCCAGGGCGGGCGAGGGGCGCGTGACAGACAGGTACCTGGGTGGGCGCCCTGGTCGCCGCTGGATGCTCCGGTGGCCGGGGCGTCGCTGGGGGCCTCACTGGTCGGCGGGCCAGGTGCTCGCTAGGTGCTTTGGTGTCCCGTGGGTGCGGGGCTGGTTGGTGCGTGGTTTACGGGGCTTCTGGAGGTGGCGCGACGGAGTGGGGGTGCAAAAGCCTCTTTCACCTCGTAACGGCTCTCTGGAGTTGGGTCCGGGCACTCGGGGGGCTGTAGTAACGTGCGTGCCGAGCCTGGGTAACGAGTTTGCAAATGGAGGAGTCGAACGTGCCAGCCCCTCGATCAGCAGGTCTGATCGCGGTCGTCATGGCGATGACTTCTCTGTTCCTGATGCCTGTGGAGGCTCGGGCTGAGCGGAAGGTCGCAGGTGGCCTCAGTGAGTCGCGGACGGTCTCGGGCAGCGGGCTGCGGGCGGATCCCAAGGATCTCGCCGAGCTCCGCAAGGAGGCCGAGCAGTCGGCCAAGGAGCTCGAGGACGCGACCAAAGCCCTGGAGAAGCGGCGGGCCGACATCGCGGCGGCCGAGAAGGAGCTGAAGACCAAGCTCACCGCCCTTCGGACGGCTGAGCAGAAGGTCGCGCAGATCCGGCAGCCCGTCTCGCAGCTGGCGGAACTGCTGTACGAGCAGCCGGTGGGGGCCGACGGGATCGCGCCGTTCCTGTCTGGAGACGCCACGGGCGACACCTTGCGCGCGCTGTCCAGCGTGACCCACTTGATGACCGTCCGGCAGGAGGCGGTGCAGCAGACCAGCACCCTCTACAAGGAGGCGGAGCGGCTGGCGGCCGATGCGCAGGAGATCCGGGCCGGGAATCTGCTGGCCGAGGCGCAGATGGCGGCGGAGATCGACACGCTCAGGCAGCGGTCCGACAAGATCGTCAAGTCGCTGACCGCGGCCCTGGTGAAGATGGGCATCAAGATCGACAAGGTGGGGAGGGCCGCGCTCGGGTGTAATCCGTTGCGGGCGGCGACGGCGAACTCCTACCCGAACGGGTTGATCCCCAAGGCCATGCTCTGCCCGCTGCAGCAGAAGGGGTTCAGCCTCCGGGCTGATGCCACGATCGCGTTCGTCAGCCTGAACGAGGCCTACCGGAAGCAGTTCGGACGGCAGGTGTGCGTCACCGACGCCTACCGGAGCCTGGCCGAGCAGCAGTCCGTCTACTACCGCAGGCCGGGGTTCGCGGCGGTGCCCGGCAGGAGCAACCACGGGCTCGGGCTGGCCGTGGACCTCTGTGGCGGGGTGGAGCGGTTCCGGTCGCCGGAGTTCGTGTGGATGGAGAAGAACGCCAAGCGGTACGGGTGGTTCCATCCGGCCTGGGCCTACAGCAGCCCGTTCGAGCCGTGGCACTGGGAGTACGACCCGAAGATCGACTCGGCTCTCTAGGACGACGGGGCTGTCGGGCGGGGTTTGATGGTGATCGAGAGGCGGCCGCCCGCCTGGGCCGCGGCCAGTTGACCGGCCTGGGTCGGGGTGGCCGCGAGGACGAGCAGGGCGCCGTGGTCGTCGTCGCCTCTGGGGATGGTGACCACGGTGACGTCGTCGGCGACGAGCTGGGCCGCCTGGTTCTCCCAGGCCGCGTAGACGCCGATCATCGAGCCGGGGGAGAGCAGGCGGGCCACTTCGGCGTCTGGGATGCGTACCGGTGTGGCCACCGTGCCCGTCGGCAGCGGCGCCGAGTGGAGCAGGCGGACGTCGGTGAGCGGCTCGCCCCTGCGCATGGCGCTCGTCAGCACCTGGCCCACGGCTCCCGAGCGCACCGCCCCGTCGGGAACCTGGGCGAGGGTAGCGGTGCGCAGGTCGCCGGGGCGCAGCGGCCCGGGCGACAGGTCGCGGGCGGCCACGAGGACCGGGGCTCCCGAAACCGGGCGTATGGCGATATATCCGAACAGGACCCCCAAGGCGGCCACGAGCGCCGCGACCAGCCGGCGCCGCCGCCCCAGCCGCGGCCGGCGACGGCCCGGCGAGCCGCCGCCTCCCGCCCATCCGACGCCGCCGGACGAGGGGGCGTCGGCCAGATCGCCGCCGAGCCGCCTCAGGACCCCGGTCACGGTAGCTCGAACGGCAGCTTGATCCCGTCGAGCGCCGCCCCGCACGGGCAGGCACGCTCGCTCGGCAGCGCCTCCACGGCCTCGGCCACGAGGGTGCGCATCCGGGTGACGTTTCGCGCGAAGAACTCCAGCACCTCGTCGTGCGTGACCCCCTCGCCCGTCTCGACCCCGGCGTCGAGATCGGTGACCAGCGACAGCGACGTGTAACAGAGCGCCAGCTCCCTGGCCAGCACGGCCTCGGGGAACCCGGTCATGCCGACGATCGTCCACCCGTTGCCCGCGAACCAGCGGGACTCCGCCCGCGTCGAGAACCGGGGCCCCTCGATGACGACGAGCGTGCCCCCGTCGACGGTGTTCCACCCGGCGGCCCGCGCCGACTCCACCGCCACGGCGCGCCCGGACGGGCAGTAGGGGTCGGCGAACGAGACGTGCACCGCGCCACCCTCGTCGTAGTACGTCTGCGGACGCCCGGACGTGCGATCGACGAGCTGGTCGGGCACCACGATCGCGCCGGGCCCCACCTCGGCCCGCAGCGACCCTACGGCGCTCGGCGCGAGCACCTGCCGCACTCCCAGAGACCGCAACGCCCACAGGTTGGCCCGGTAGGGGATGCGGTGCGGCGGGAAGCGGTGATCTCGCCCGTGCCGGGGGATGAACGCCACGGACCGCGACCCGATGCGGCCCACGGTGACCACGTCGCTGGGCGGCCCGTAGGGGGTGCTGAGGTCGATCTCTTGGGCGTCGTCGAGCAGGGAGTAGAACCCGGATCCGCCGATGACGCCGATTTCTGCGCTGGTGACCATGGCGCCGAGAGTAGCGGCATCG
The DNA here is from genome assembly GCF_040614375.1 of Nonomuraea sp. NPDC005983. Lineage (NCBI taxonomy): Bacteria > Bacillati > Actinomycetota > Actinomycetes > Streptosporangiales > Streptosporangiaceae > Nonomuraea > Nonomuraea sp. NPDC005983. The sequence goes on along the minus strand of NZ_JBEXUP010000009.1, from coordinate 68,757 downwards.
CGGGGCGTCCAGCGGAACCAGAACGCGGCTCTGTGGATAACCTCGTAGCGGAGCAATCACGAAGCGTAATATCGGATATATGCGGCGAAAGGGTCTCGGGTTCATCATCCTTGCGCTGATGCTCGGCATGCTGCTGGCGGCGCTCGACCAGACGATCGTCTCGACGGCCCTGCCGACGATCGTGAGCGACCTCGGCGGCCTGGAGCAGCTCTCGTGGGTGGTCACGGGTTACCTGCTCGCCTCGACCGTTTCCACGCCGCTGTGGGGCAAACTGGGCGACCAGTACGGCCGGAAGAAGCTGTTCGTCTCGGCGATCGTCATCTTCCTCGTCGGCTCGGCCCTCTGCGGGCTCAGCCAGGACATGGGCCAGCTCATCGCCTTCCGTTCGATCCAGGGGCTGGGCGGCGGCGGGCTGATGGTGCTGGCGCAGGCGATCGTCGGCGACGTCGTATCGGTCAGGCAGAGGGGCAGGTACCAGGGCTTCTTCGGCGCGGTGTTCGGGGTGGCGAGCGTGGTCGGCCCGCTGCTCGGCGGCCTGTTCGTGGACCACCTCTCCTGGCACTGGGTCTTCTACGTCAATCTGCCCCTCGGCGCGCTCGCGCTGGTGGTGATCGTCGCCGTCCTGCCGGGCGACGCCACGCTCACCAGGCACCGGATCGACTACGCCGGGGTGGTGCTGCTCGGCGGCGCGACGTCCTGCCTGGTGTTGATCACGACCTGGGGCGGCACCGTCCGCCCCTGGACCGACCCGGTCATCGTCGGGCTCGCCGTGGCGGCCCTGGCCATGCTGGCGGGCTGGGTGCTCGTCGAGCGGCGGGCGGCCGAGCCGGTGCTGCCGCTCGGCCTGTTCGGCATCAGGGCGTTCACGATGGCGTCGATCGTGGGGTTCGTGGTGGGGTTCGGCATGTTCGGCGCACTCACGTACCTTCCGCTCTACCTGCAGGTGGTTCACGGCGTGAGCGCCACCCTGTCGGGCGTGTACCTGCTGCCGATGATGGCGGGGATGCTGACGATGTCCGTCGTCAGCGGGCAGATCATCAGCAAGACCGGAAAGTACCGGTTCCTGCCCATCACCGGGACGGCTGTCGCGACCTGCGGGATGTTCCTGCTGTCCACGATGACCGAGTCCACCGGCCTGGGGACGATGGGGGTCTACCTGCTCGTCCTCGGTGTCGGCCTGGGGATGACCATGCAGGTTCTGGTGATCGTGGTACAGAACGCGGTGGACTTCACGGACCTCGGCGTGGCCACCTCGGGCGCGACGTTCGCCCGCTCGATCGGCGGCTCGTTCGGGGTGGCCACGCTCGGCTCGGTCTTCACCGCGCGGCTCAACACGGACCTGAGGAGCGTCCTCGGCAGGACCGTGCTGCCGCCGGGGTTCGACCCTGCGCAGGTGCGGCGGGACCCGACGGTCATCCAGCGGCTCCCGCCCGCGCTGGCGGCGGACTTCCTGCACGTCTACGCGGACGCGATCGCCGCGGTCTTCCGGGTGGCGACGCCGGTCGTGTTCGTCGCGTTCGTGCTCGCCTGGTTCATCCCGCAGCAGCGGCTCAGGGAGACCACCAAGGCGACAGACCTGGGCGAATGCCTGGGCGCGACGTCGGCGGAGCGCTCGTCGCTGGCCGAGGTCGAGCGTGGGCTGGTCAGGCTCGCGGACGCCGACCTGCGTCGCGGCTTCTACGCCAGGCTGGGGGCGCTGGCCGGGTTGACCGGCATCCCGCCGCAAGGGGTGTGGATCGTCGCCAGGCTCGGCGGCGAGGGCTGGGTCACGGCGCAGTCGCTGGCCGAGCGGGCGAACGTCAGCAGGGAGCGGGGGCGTCCGTACGCCGACCAGTTGGTGGCGGCGGGACTGGTCGAGCGGCAGGGCGACCTGCTACGGCTCACCCCGGCGGGCCGGCAGTCGGCGCTACGTCTGCTGCGCTCCGCACGGGAGGGCCTGGCCGGACTCGTCATGGACTGGGGCCCGAATGCGCAGCTCGAAGCCCTGCTCGACCGCATCGCGCCCGAACTCCTGGGCGCGATGGGCGACAGGCCCCGCTAGCTGGAGGCGGCGGCGGGAGCGGCGGTCGACGTCGAGGAGGACGAGGACGACTCGGCGGGCTTGCTCTCGGCGGGCTTGCTGCTCGAGGACGTCGCGGCCGTGGACGCGGACGACGAGCGGTTGTCGGTGCGGTAGAAGCCCGAACCCTTGAACACGATGCCTACAGCTGAGAACACCTTGCGCAGGTTGCCTTCGCACTTGGGGCACACGGTCAAGGCGTCGTCGGTGAACTTCTGCACGGCCTCGAGCTGCTCACCGCAGTCGTTGCAGGCGTACTGGTAGGTCGGCACGCGCCCCTCCTTCAGGTCTGGCACTCGAGCCCGGTGACTGCTAATGGTAACCGATTAGGTCAAACAGCTATTCCTGTCCGCGCTCCCCGTACCAACCAGCCAGCTTGCCGCGCCGGCTGACGGCACGCAACCGCCGCTCGACCTGGTCGCGGCAGGCGGCGGTGGTGACCACGAGGAGCTGGTCCTCCGCTCTGATCCTGGTGGTGGCGGAGGGGACGAACGAACTGCCTTCCCGGACGACCAGCGTCACGGCGGCCCCCGCGGGCAGCCGCAGCTCGAAGATCTCCACGCCGTGCAGCTTCGAACCGGTGGGCACCTTGATCTGCAACAGGTCCGCCTTCAGCTCCTCCAGCGGCGCCGACTCCACCTCCAGGTCGTGCGCCTCGCCAGGGGCGGCCACACCGAGCAGCCTCGCCACGAAGGGCAGCGTCGGCCCCTGCACCAGGGTGAACACCATCACGATGACGAAGACCTCGTTGAAGACCTCCTTGGAGCCGTGGACGCCCGCCGCCCATGGGATCGTCGCCAGCACGATCGGGACCGCGCCGCGCAGGCCCGCCCACGACAGGAACGCCTGCTCGCGCCAGTTCACCCTGGCCAGCCGCAACACCCGCGCCACCAGCGCGCTCACCACCACCGAGATCGGGCGGGCGAGCAGCACCAGGACCGTTCCCGTGATCAACCCGGGCACGATGGCCGTCGGCATCTCCTTGGGGCTGGCCAGCAGCCCCAGCATGACGAACAGCCCGATCTGGGCCAGCCATGCGGCTCCCTCGGCGAAGCCCCTTGTGGCGGCCCGGTGGGGCAGCCGCGAGTTGCCCAGGACCAACGCCGTCAGGTAGACGGCCAGGAAGCCGGATCCGTGCAGCCACACCGCTCCGCCGTACGAGATGAACGTCAGCGCGAGCACCGCGATCGGGTACAGACCGGACGCGGGCAGGGCCACGCGGCGCAGCGCGTACGCCCCGGCGGGGCCGATGGCCAGGCCGACCGCGGCGCCGATGACCAGCTCTACCCCGGTGCGCAGGAAGAACGTGCCAAGGTCGGGCGTCATCTGGGAGAAGCCGCTGAGCAGCACCACCGCGATGACCGTCGGCGCGTCGTTGAAGCCCGACTCCGCCTCCAGGATGCCCGCCAGGCGCGGTGGCAGCGGCAGCCGCCTGAGCACCGAGAAGACCGCGGCGGCGTCCGTCGAGGCGAGGACCGCTCCAAAGATCAGCGCGGAGTTCCGGTCGATGCCCAGCAACCCCTGGACTGCCAGCGCCGTCACCAGGATGCTCACCGCGACACCGACGGTGGCGAGGATCGCCGCCAGGGGCACGGAGCCGCGCACGTGGTTCCAGTTGGTCGTCAGACCGCCCTCGGCCAGGATCAGGGCCAGCGCGGTCAGCCCGATCTGCTGGGCCAGGTCCGGGTTGCCGAACGGGATGCCGAGCCCGGAATCGCCCAGCAGCAGGCCGAAACCGAGGAACAGCAGGAGGCTGGGCAGGCCGCTGCGGTGCGCGACCCGCACGCAGGCGATCGCCGCGATGACGATCGCGGGACCAACAAGAAGCCAGACATCAAACGGCATCTGGCTCCCTCCTGCACGATGGTTCACATAAGCCTAGTGAGTCCCGCAGGGGTAACGGCAAAACGGACGTGTCGGTCGTGTGGTTCCGAGGGGACGTCGTCCCGAAGCTCCCCTTCGTGAAGCAGCGCGACCGTGGGGACGTTCGGCCCGACCCTGTCCAGCGCACGGTCGTAGGAGCCGCCGCCGCGGCCGAGCCGCACGCCCGTCCGCCTGTCGACGGCGAGAGCCGGGACGATCACCAGCGCGGCGGTGCGGACGGCGTCGACGCCGCGCCGCGCGTCGATCGGCTCCATGATCCCGAACCGCCCGGGAGCCAGCGTGTCGGGACCGTCGTACACCGCCCAGTCCAGGTCGTTGTCGGCCTGCAGGACGGGCAGGATCACGGTCGCGCCGTGCTTCCACAGCGCGAACACCAGCCCGTGCGTCTCCGGCTCCGTGCCCACCGACCAGTAGCAGGCCACCAGCCCGGCCATCTGCACCCACGGCTGGTCCAGCAGTGTCTCCCTGACCTTGGTGGCGTTCGCGCGCAGCTGCTCCGCGGTGAGGGAGGCGCGCGCGGCGTTCAGCTCGCGACGCAGGTTCGACTTGTCCACAGGTACCTCCACTAGGGTCTACTCATGGCTGACTTCGACCCTGTGACGAAAGCCGTCGTGCCCGCCGCGGGTCTGGGCACCCGGTTCCTTCCGGCGACTAAGGCGACACCCAAAGAGATGCTGCCCATCGTCGACAAGCCCGCGATCCAGTATGTCGTCGAGGAGGCGGCCTCCGCCGGGCTGCTCGACGTCCTCATGGTCACGGGCAAGAACAAGCGGTCGATCGAAGATCATTTCGACCGCGCGTTCGAGTTGGAGGAGGTGCTCGAAGCCAAGGGTGACGAGCACCGGCTGTCCCAGGTTCGCGAGCCCGCCTCGCTCGCCACGCTGCACTACGTGCGGCAGGGCGAGCCGAAGGGGCTCGGGCACGCCGTTCTCTGCGCCAAGCAGCATGTGGGCGACAACCCGTTCGCCTGCCTGCTCGGCGACGACCTCATCGACTACCGCGACGCGCTGCTGAAGCGCATGATCGAGGTCCGCGACCAGTTCGGTGGCAGCGTCATCGCGCTGATGGAGGTGCCCAAGGAGCAGGTCTCGCTGTACGGCGTGGCCACGATCGAGGGCACCGTCGAGGACGACGTGGTGCGGGTGACCGACCTGGTGGAGAAGCCGCCGGTCGACGAGGCTCCGTCGAACTGGGCGATCATCGGACGGTACGTGATCGACCCGGCCGTGTTCGAGGTGCTGGAGAACACCCCGCCGGGGCGCGGCGGCGAGATCCAGCTCACCGACGCGCTGCGCACGCTGGCCGGACGCGGGTCCGAGCAGGGCGGCCCGGTGCACGGCGTGCTCTTCCGCGGACGCCGCTACGACACCGGCGACAAGCTCGACTACCTGCGCACCGTGGTGAGGTTCGCGGTCGACCGGCCCGACCTGGCGCCGGAGTTCGTGCCGTGGCTACGACGGTTCCTCGATGAAATCGGTTGACGAGCACCTGGCCGAGATCCTGGCCACGGTGCGTCCGCTGGCCCCGCTGGAGCTGGAGCTTGAGCAGGCGCTGGGCACGACGCTGGCCGAGGAGGTCTCCTCGCCGGTCCCCCTGCCGCCCTTCGACAACTCCGCCATGGACGGATATGCCGTACGGGTTGCCGACATCTCGGACGTGCCGGTCACGTTGCCGGTGATCGACGACGTGGCCGCCGGGTCCGACGAACTGCGTGCCGTCGGGCCAGGGCACGCCGTGCGGATCATGACCGGCGCCCCCCTGCCCGCCGGCGCCGACACCGTCGTGCCCGTGGAGTGGACCGACGGCGGCACCGTCTCCGTCACGATCAACCGGTCCGCCGGCGAGGGCAACGCGATCCGGCGGGCGGGCGAGGACGTCAAAGCGGGGCAGGCTGTCCTCGAACCGGGCACGGTGATCCGTCCCGCCCAGCTCGGGATCATCGCCGGAGTGGGGCGCCGCCGCGTCTGGGTGCGTCCGCGCCCCCGGATCGTGGTCCTGTCCACCGGCGCGGAGCTGGTCGAGCCGGGGCTCCCGCTGGGGCTGGGCCAGATCTGGGACTCCAACAGCTTCACGCTCACCGCCGCCGTCCGCGAGGCGGGCGGTGAGGGGTTCCGGGCCGGCACGGTGGGCGATGATCCCGCCGTCTTCCTCGAACAGCTCGACTCCCACCTGGTACGCGCCGACGCGATCATCACCAGCGGCGGCGTCTCGATGGGCGCGTACGAGCCGGTCAAGGAGGCGCTCACACCGCTCGGCACCGTCCGGTTCGAGAAGGTCGCGATGCAGCCGGGCATGCCGCAGGGGTTCGGCGTCGTGGGCGATGACCAGGTGCCGATCTTCGCGTTGCCCGGCAACCCGGTCTCGTCGTTCGTGTCGTTCATGCTCTTCGTCCGTCCCGCGCTCGACAAGATGCGCGGGCTGCCCGCCGGGCCTCCCGCGACGGAGACCGCCTACGTCACCACGCCCGTGCGCTCGCCCGCGGGGCGGCGCTCGTACCTGCGCGGGGTGCTCGCCGCCGACGGCACGGTCGCGCCCGTACGGGGGCAGGGCTCCCACCAGCTGGCCGCCCTGGCCTCGGCGAACGCGCTGGTCACGGTGCCGGAGGACGTCACCGAGCTGCCCGCAGGGAGCGCTGTGGAGGTGATCAGGCTGTGAGTGAGTTCACCCATCTGGACGAGACCGGCGCCGCGCGCATGGTGGACGTCTCGGCCAAGGAGGTCGGCGTCCGCACGGCCGTCGCCACCGGGCGGGTGCTGCTGTCGCCGGAGGTGGTGTCGCTGCTGCGGTCCGGCGAGGTGCCCAAGGGCGACGCGCTCGGAGTCGCCCGGATCGCCGGGATCATGGGGGCGAAACGGACCCCTGACCTGATTCCGCTCTGCCATCCGATCGCGTTGCACGGGGTGAAGGTGACCCTGGAGGTGGCCGACTGGGGGGTCGGGATCACGTGCAGGGTGAAGACCGCCGATCGCACGGGCGTCGAGATGGAGGCGTTGACGGCGGTCTCGGTGGCCGGGCTGGCGCTGATCGACATGGTCAAGGCGGTCGATCCGGCGGCGGTGATCACCGATGTGCGGGTGGAGGAGAAGACGGGTGGCAAGACCGGGGTGTGGACCCGTCCGTCGTAGGTTTCGTACGCCGTGGGAGGTCGGCTGGTGATCCGTGCGCTTGTGGTGACCGTGTCGAACCGTGCTTCTGCCGGGATTTATGCCGACAAGTCGGGGCCGCTCCTCGCGTCGCTGCTGGGTGAGGCGGGGTGCGTCGTCGAGGGGCCTGTGGTGGTGCCCGACGGGGAGGCGGTCGAGGTGGCGCTGCGCGACGGGGTCGCCGGCGGATACGACCTGATCGTCACAACCGGCGGGACGGGGCTGACACCGACCGACCGGACCCCGGAGATGACCGCCCGGGTGCTCTCGCGCGAGATCCCCGGCATCGCGGAGGCGATCAGGCAGGCGAATCGGGAGAAGGTGCCCACCTCGATCCTGTCCCGCGGGCTCGCAGGTCAGGCCGGGAACACGCTGATCGTGAACCTGCCCGGGTCCAGCGGAGGCGTCCGCGACGGTATGGCCGTCCTGGCGTCCGTGCTGCAGCATGCGGTGGAGCAGGTCCGCGGCGGCGACCACCCGCGCTGACAGGTCCCCCGGAGCGATCCGTGGCGACATCCCGCCCGATAGGGGGATGATGAGAGGCGTGGATCGACTTCGTGGCTGGCCCGCGACCCTGAGCGAAGGCCCGGTAGGCCTGCGGCCGCTGCGGCTGGGCGACGTGCGGGTGTGGCGCGACACCAGGGTGCGCAACGCCGACTGGCTGCGTCCCTGGGAACCGAGCAACCCCGAGACGCCGCTGTTCCGCACCGGGCTCGGGCCGTACGTCTCCATGGTCGCGACGCTGCGGCGCGAAGCCCGGCAGGGGCTCGCGCTGCCGTGGGTGATCACTTACGGTGGCCGCTTCGCCGGGCAGCTGACCATCGGCGCCATCGTCTGGGGCTCCGCCCGCACGGCCCAGGTGGGCTACTGGATCGACGGCGCCCTCGCCGGACGCGGCATCACCCCCACCGCCCTCGCCATGGCCGTCGACCACTGCTTCTTCACCACCGGGCTGCACCGGCTCGAAGCGAACATCCGTCCCGAGAATCAGGCCAGCCGCAGAGTGGTTGAGAAGCTCGGATTCAGGGAAGAAGGCATTCGGCGTCGTCAACTTCACATCGATGGAGCCTGGCGCGACCACCTCTGCTACGCACTGACCGTCGAGGACGTACCCGGCGGGCTGCTCGTGCAGTGGCGTCGCGCTCGTGAGTCGGCCGCTCACGGTGGGTCTCCAGTAGAAGAGGTTTGACGATCTCGCGACACACCGCACCGAATGCTCGTCAATTAGTGACACGCGGTCTTACGGTGCGTGACGTGAGCACATCGAAGACGCCAAGAGCACCTCGGCGTTTTTGTGCTGCCCGGAGGTGGTCGTGAGCAGCGTCCTCCTCTATCTGGCCATCGTCGTCATGTGGCTCTGCGTCCTCATCCCGATGTGGTTGCGGCGCGACAAGAGCACCCTGATCGAACTGCACGAGCTCGAGGAACACTACACCGGCGAGCACCAGCTCCCCGACCTCGACCACGCGCCTGTCGAGCTCTCCGACTCCGATGAGCCCTTCGACGAGGAGGGGATGCCCTCTCTCGCGGAGGTCGAGAAGGTCGACGTCCGGCAGTTCCAGGCCAGGCGCCGCGCCATCATCGTGGCCCGCCGCCGGCGCCTGCTGTTCTTCACCGCCCTGCTCGTCCTCGCCTCGATGATCACTGCTGCGGTGGAGATGATCCCGTGGTGGGGGGTCGCGCCGTCGATCGTCATCATGGTCGCCTACCTGGCCTTTCTCCGCATCGCCGTCCAGGTCGACCGGGAGCGTCGCCAGCGCGCCGCCCAGGCCCGCGCGGCCCGGCGCCACCACGAACAGCGGCGAGCGGTCCAGCTCGCGGCCGAACAGGCACAGGCGGAGATCATCGAACTCGCGTCCAGGCAGGGGGACGTCCTGTTCGACCAGTACGCCGATCCGCCGAAGCGCGCGGTCGGCGACTGATCGGTGGCGCGAGAACCCCCGGGAGTTTGCTAATCTAGTCGAGGTCCTTGGGGATGTAGCGCAGTCCGGTAGCGCACTTCGTTCGCATCGAAGGGGTCAGGGGTTCGAATCCCCTCATCTCCACAAGGTCAAAAGGCTCGGTCCCGACGTCGGGGCCGAGCCTTTTTGCTGGTCAGGGGCGATGCGGGGTTGCCAGTGATCCCCGATCGGTGGCGGAGTGTCCGAGCAGAGGTTCGGCCCGGAGTCAGCGGACGTCCTTGGAGCCGCTTGCCGTAGGCGGGGATGTCAGGGACGGGCCCGCTTGACTGGCAGCCATGAGGTGAGCAGCGGTCGTCCGGAACGGCAACACCGTGGACATCGGCGGCTTCGTGAGCCCAAACCTCGCAGCGTAGATGAACAGGTCATCGGCCAGATGCTCGAGCGTCTCCCGACACGTCCAGTCGAGAGTGCCGGCCTTGGCCTCCCACGCCTGGGGATCTGCACGCTTCAGAGCGTCGATAGCCAAAGTGACGACCCGACGCACGTCCTCTCGTCGACCGCAGTGTCTGCGTTGCGTATGCGGAGGATCGTAACAACGGCCGCTGTGGGCCTGGTCCGCCCGGCTCTGACTACCTGGCCGAACCCGTCCCGCAATGCGACCCATCAAGACGTCAAACACAAAGCCGGGGCGGTTCACCCAGAACCCCTCGGGAGGAAGGTGACCGACCGCCCGACTGACCTCCCACCAACTGGACGACCCTCATGAACCATGAGGTGTTCCAACTGCGCATCGACCAGGCCGCCGTGTCGCTGTGGGAGCTGGGCGACCTCCTCGGGATCCTGTGTTGTCGGACGTGAGTGCGGAGCCCCGGGGCCGACGACCAGAGGCGCTGCCGGGAGGCCGAAGGCGGCTTCCCGGCAGCGTGGGAAAGGCTGGGGTTTCAGCTCGGCGTACCAGGGCGAGGTGTCGGCCTCGTGCCCTCGCCTGGCACTTCGACGGCCGGGCAGCTGGTGCCCTGATCGGGAGTCTTGAGGTCGATGAGGAAGGCGTCGATCGCGTCGTTGACGCACGCGCTCGGCCCGAAAGCGACAGTGGAGGGGTAGATGGTGTGCCCGAACCCTTCGTAGGTCACAAGGAGTGCTCCGCTCTGCTTGGCGGCGCTCTTGGACCACAGGTACACGCTCATGGGGTCATTGATGTTGCCGATCATGACCAGCGGTAGATTGCCCTTTATGCGCAGAGGCTTCTGGGGGTTGGTGGTCTTGCCTCGCCACCCCACACAGTCCAGCGCACCGTCGGTGGCGTTGGGGTTCCACTCGACGTTGGGGTACCGCTTGGACAGCCGGGCGATGTAGCTCTTGAGCTCGGCATAGTTCTTGATCCCGAAGGTCCAGTCCTGGCACCACATCGCCTGCTGCGGGTAGGTCATCACCTTGGGCATCTCGGGCTGCTGCGGCGTGGACGTCGTCGAAGGCGCGGGCGAGGGCGAACCGGTGCCGTCGTGCAGCGACTTGAAGAGCTTGGCCAGGTCCTTCCAGTACTCCGGCCCGCTGACGGCTTGGGCTCTCCCGGTCAGCATGTCGAAGTCGACCTTCACACCGGTGGCCGGGTCCACCAGCTTCCCGCTCTTGGCCCGCTCGCGCAGCTCGCCGTAGACCTTCTTGGCGTCCATTCCGTAGAGGGCGCAGTCGGAGGTCTTGTCGCACCAGTCTGCCCACTGGACGAAGTTCTTCTCCATCGCTGCGGTCTGGCCGTCCAGGAAGTCCCACGCGGATCCCAAGCTGTGATCCACATTGCCGTCGGCGACCAAGGCCCGCACGTGCTGGGGGAACTTCTCGGCGTACTGCTGGATCATCAGGGTTCCGTAGGAGTACCCAACCTGGGTGATCTTGTCTTCGCCCAGGGCGGTCCTGATGGCGTCGATGTCCCGGATGACGTGCAGGTTGTCGAGGTGGTCGTACAGCGGGCCGGTGAGCTTGCGGCAGTTCTGGCCGAGCTTCTCGTTGATCCGTCTGAGGGCGGCGAAGTCGGCCGCGCTTCGGCTTGCCCGCCTCTTGGCCTCGTCCGCCTGGTGGAGCAACTCCGTGTCGCACTTGGCCGGAGTGCTGGTGTTGACACCCCGCGGGTCGAAGCTGACCACGTCGAATCGTTCACTGACAGCCGAGGTGAACAAGTTCGGCTTCCGCTTGACCTCGTCGACACCGGAGACTCCCGGGCCCCCGGGATCCATGAGGATGGAACCGATGCGGGCCCCGGGCTTGGTCGCCTTGCGACGGGCCAGACCGATCTCGATGGTCTGACCGCGTGGATGTGACCAGTCGAGCGGCACCTTGATGGTCGCGCACTCGACCGCTCCTGTGGCGTCCTCGCAGGAGTGCCAGTCGATCTTGCTCTTGGTGGACGCGGCGTCGGCCGGGGTGGCCGTGCCCGCCGATGCCGCCAGCATCAGCGCGCCGGTGAGAAGGGCGGTCAAGCGGCCGGTGCGAGGTCTGGTCAAGGGATGGCTCTCACGGATTCGAAGCCTCATCAGGCATCCTTCGTCATTTGATCAGGAATTCGGCAATGAGGGACGGCATCATGTGGGGGTTACGGTCGTCGCCAGCTGGACCTGACGGATGCCGAACCGACAGAGAACAGGTATACGGGAGTGACAGTTTCGGAAACGTTTCAGTGCGTTCAGGGGCGGCCGCATTTATTGGCTGAATAGGTCGAGGCGCTGCAAGTGCTTCCGCTGTCGCTGAGCGAGCTGGTCACTCGAGGAGGAACGCCTCGAAGTGGGCGCGTGAAGTGCGGGCGGCGGGCAAAGCTGTCGCAGAGCGTCCCTGGCTGTTGTTTCTCAAGGGCGGCCCCGAATTCTTCACGTCCCGGCCCTTGAACAACGAAGGGTGGTTGGTCCGCGCCCTGGCCGAGTGCTGGGTGCTGCTCGATCGACGTACCGCTCGACACCCGGTGTCCCCACGCACTGGCTCGCCTCGGCACCGCCGCAGCGATGGTCTTCTCGTCGTGCTCGCTGGGCATGCGCAGGAAGGTCTGTGGAAGGGGGCTGGCACTTGCTAGTGCCACCGCCTACGACCTCCTGCGCGACCAGCGCCGACACGCCGGCGCCCGCCCGGGCTGAGCACCAACGCGGTGAGCGCGGCCAGCGCCGCGAGCAGCATCGCAGCGGTCGCCGTCACCACGGTGAACCCCGTGTCATAGGCGTCTCGGGCGGCGTTTCGCAGCATGGCGGCCGTCGCCGGGTCGAGCCGGTCCGCGACGTCGGCGGCCGCCCCGATCGACTCCCGGGCGGCTTCGCGGCTGGACGGGGAGAGGCCTGGCACGGGTGACAGCACGATCCGGTACGTCGCGGCCAGCACGGTCCCGAACACGGCGACGCCGAGCCCTGCCCCGAGCTCGAAGGAAGTCTCCTGGATGGCCGCGGCCTCACCGGCCCGGTCGGGATCTGCCGCGGCCATGATCGAGTCGGCGCCCAGCGTCATGATGACTCCCGCCCCGATCCCCGCCGCGACGAGCACCGAGACCACCAGGCCGTACCCGGTGCCGTGACCCGCCACCGTCATGACGGCCAGGCCGACGGCGAACAGGCCGAGCGCTCCGACCGTGGTGGACAGGTTGCCGAATCGTCGCGCGGCCCGCGGGGCGAGGACCGCCCCGGCCGCGTTGGCGGCGGCCAGCGGTGCCAGGGCGAGCCCCGCCTGCAGCGGTGTGCGGCCGCCGACCCACTGGAACCACTGGGTGAAGAAGAACAGCATCGCGGTGTAGCCGCCGAAGCAGCCGATGACGCACACCGTGGCGATCATGAAGCGGCGATCGGAGAACAGCGACAGATTGAGCAATGGCTGGGCCAGCCGCCGCTGACGGACGACGAACGCCGCCAGCAGTCCCGCCCCGGCGACTCCGATGACGCCGGTCAGCAGGTCGAGGCTCATGTGCTCGCCCACCTGTTTGACCGCGAAGACGATGCCGGCGAGCCCGATGATCGACTGCAGGACGCCGAGCAGATCCCACCGGCGCGGCGCGCGGTTTCTCGACTCTGGGATCACCTTGCCCCCCACGGCGAGCACGACCGCGGCGATCGGGACGTTGACCAGGAAGACCGCACCCCACCACCACCTGTCAACCGCCGCTCCCCCCACCAGCGGCCCGATCGTGGCGCCCACACTGTGCGCGGAGGTCCAGATCCCGATGGCCAGCGCTCGCTCGTGATCGTCGGGGAAGACCACCCTGATGATGGCAACGGTGGAGGCCATGATCATTGCTGCACCCGCGCCGAGCAGCATCCGCGCGCCGATCAACTGGGCGGTCCCCTGCGCCAGCGCCGCGGCGGCCGACGCCAGGCCGAACACCGCCATCCCCGCCAGCGCCATGCGCTTGCGGCCGATGCGGTCGCCCAGGGTCCCGCAGGTCACCAGCAGCGCCGCGAGGGTGAGCGAGTAGACGTCCACAATCCAGAGCAGTTCCACATTGCTCGGGTGCAGATCCATGGTCATCGACGGCACCGCGGCGTGGAGCACTGTCAGGTCGACGCCACACAGCAGCAGGCTCGTACACAGGACGGCGAGGACCGCCCACCTGCGCCTGTAGGCCGCCGGGGTCGCGGGTCGAGGGTCCGGCGAGCCGGTGAGGTCGTTGACACCCATGGCGGCACTCTGTCGGCGCCGGTACCGTTCTCACAAGTACGGTCATTTCTGTGCCGTAGTGTCACTTTGTATACCGATGCTGGAGGGCGGCACGTGCGAGGCGGCAGCGAGACGACATCGGACGAGTGCGCGGTCGAGATCGCCATGGAGGTTCTCGGCGGCAGGTGGAAGCTGGCCATCCTCAAGCGCCTGCTCACCGGCACCCACCGCTTCGGAGAGCTGAAACGGGCGATGCCCGGCATCACCCAGCGGATGCTCACCCGTCAGTTGCGCGAGATGGAAGCCGATGGACTGGTCGTACGTGACGTGTACCGCGAGGTGCCCCCGAAGGTGGAGTACTCCCTGACGGAGACGGGACGGAGCCTGGAACACATCGCCGACCTGCTCGACGACTGGGGACGGTGGTACCGCGACACCGTCCGGAGGCAGTCTGAGGGCGAACGGTCCTGTGACGTCCACCCTGACCTGGCACCACCCTTGGCCGGTTGATCAGACCCATGTCGGCGGCGAGTGCGGGCTCGGCGACCTGGACCGCCTGCCAGTGCATCGTCACTCCCGGCTCTTCAGCGTCCGACGCCTTGATCGCCTGTCTGCGGGCGATTGTCGTCTCCCGGTTTCCCGCGCCGGGGGGCGGCAGCACGATCGTCTGACAGGAGGACCTGGAGATCCCCTTCGATCTGGCCAGGCGGCTCGCCTGGCTGGCAGCCTCCCTGGTCAGAGGGTATGCCGCCCCCGGCACCGCGCAGTTTCGTCCGCGGTGCCGGATGGTGTGGCGATGGGTTCAGACGGTTCTGAGTGCCTCTGTGGGTTGCATGCGGGCGGCGCGCAGCGCCGGGAGAAGTCCTGCGACGGCGCCGATCGCGACGGCTGCGCCGAGCCCGCCCCAGGCGAGGGGTGGCACCACGGTGGTCCAGTCCTTGACGTGGGCGTACACCGCTGTGGCCGCCACCCCGATGGCCACTCCGGCAGTTCCTCCGAGCGCGGCCAGCAGGATCGCCTCGGACAGGAACTGCAGCCGGATGTGTCCCTTGGTCGCGCCGAGCGCGCGCCTGAGCCCGATCTCCGACCGGCGCTCGAGGACGGAGATGACCATGGTGTTGGCCACGCCGATGCCGCCCACGAGCAGGGCGACCGCGCCGAGGCCGAGGAACAGGCCGCTGAGCGCCGACTGTGCCGCGGCGCGGGCCACCAGGGCGGCTGAGGGGCGGCTGACGCTGACCTCGCCGGGGTTCTGCGGGTTGGCCGTGGCGGCGAGCACCTTCTGCACGTCGCTCACCTGCTCGGTCTGGGCTCGTACGTACACCGTGGACGGGTGGCCGTCGAAGTTCAGATATCTCTGCGCGGCCGGGTACCCGACCAGCACCGAGGAGTCGATCTCTGGGGTCAGCGCGGCGGGGTTGAGTATCCCGGCCAGGTAGAACCACTGGCCGCCGACCCAGATGCGCGCACCCGGATGGATCCTGGCGATACCCAGGCGGGCGGCGGCGTCCGAACCGAGCACCGCGACCGGTTGCCCGGCGGTGGCGGCGTTGAGGTAGCGCCCCTGGGCGGTGGTGGTGCGTACCGCCGCGGGCAGGTTCAGGCTGGCGGCGTGAACCGTGATCGAGTTGGTGTTGAAGCTGGGGATGTGCGGGCTGCGGTAGGCGCCGGCCTCGACCTTGCCGGTGTGCTCGACCGTGTCCACCGGGCCGATCCTGGCGATCATCGCAGGGGCGTCCACGGGCAGCTTGGCGTCGGCACCGCCCATGGTCTGGCCGGGGGTGACGGTCAGCAGGTTGGTGCCTAGCTTGTCGATCTCGGACAGCAGCCCGGCCTGCGAGGAGGCTGACAGGCCGAGCACCGCCACCATCGCGGCGACGCCGATGGCGATGCCGAGGGCCGACAGGGCGGCGCGCATGCGGCGGGTACGCAGGCCGACGCCGGCGGTGCGGGCCAAGTCGGCCGGGTGCAGGCGGCTGGACGCCGTGCTCGTCATGGCCGGTTCCTCTCGGTGTCGGCGACGATGCGGCCGTCGAGGACCTCGATGCGGCGGGGCAGCCGCGCGGCCAGCTCCCGATCATGGGTGATCATGACGATGGTGGCGCCTTCGGCGTTGAGCTCCCGCAACAGCGCGAAGATCGCGCTCCCGGACGCGCTGTCGAGGTTCCCGGTGGGCTCGTCGGCCAGCACGATGTCCGGGTTGCCGACCAGCGCACGCGCGATCGCCACGCGCTGCCGTTCACCGCCCGACAGTTCCGGCGGCCGGTGGTGGAGGCGATGGCCGAGCCCGACCCGCTCCAGGGCGACCGCGGCGGCCCGCGTCCGCGTCCGGTGCCGGGTGCCCGAATACAGCATCCCGTCGGCCACGTTCTCCAGTGCGGTGGCGTGCTGGGCCAGGAAGAACTGCTGGAAGACGAAGCCGATCCTGGACGCGCGGAGCCCGGCCAGCGCCCGGTCGGACATGCGAACCAGATCGTCGCCCACGATGCGGACCGTCCCGGACGTGGGCCGGTCCAGGGTGCCCATCACCTGCAACAGCGTGGACTTGCCCGACCCTGACGGGCCCACGATGGCCACCAGTTCGCCCCGCCGTACGGTGAAGGTCGCCTCGGCGAGCGCCACCACCGGGGTGGCGCCCGGGTAGATCTTGGTCACCTGGTCAAGCTGGAGCACCGGCTCGCCGAGCGGCCGCGGTTCCGCATGAACGCCGGTCATGTGCTCGGCACCACGATGTTCTGGCCGGCTGCCAGGCCGTCACCGGTGACTTCGACCTTGCCGCCGCTGTCGTCGAACAGGCCAGTTTCCACCGGGATCAGCCGGTGCCTGCCGTCCGTCTCCACGACCTCGACCGCGTAGCCGCCCCCGGCCAGCGCCAGCAGCGCGTTCACCGGCACCGACAGCACGTCCTCGACCGTGTCGGTCACGATGGACACCTGTACAGGCGCTTGGTCGAGCTGCCCCGTCGTCTGCGGCCTGAGCGGTTTGATCCGGACGTCGACGGTGGTGCCGCTGTCCGCTTTGACGGCCACCCTGCCCACCGAGGAGACGACGCCGGGGCTGGTCTTGCCGTTGGGCAGCGTGATGGTCACCTTGTCGCCGGTCGCGACCTGGGACTGCCGGCTGGCGCTCAGTTCGACGGTGATCTGGCGGGCCGTCGACGAGGCCCGCAGCACCACGGACCCGGCCGCCGCCGTGCCACCGGGCACTGCGATGATCTTGGTGATGCGGATCCGCCCGGCGGGGACGAACACCGCCTGGCCCAGTGTCAGGTTCCCGGTCGCCTCCAGCCCCGCCGCCTCCTGCAGTTCTTTGAGGGCGTAGTAGGTCGGTCGGCCGAAGTAGTCGGAGTCGGGGTCGATCTCGTCCTTGGTGGCGTACCTGAGATCCACCAGCGCGGCGTTCAGTTGCCGTACGTCGCTGCCCTGGGTGCCCCAGGACAGGTCGCGGTAGACCGGAACCTCACCGCGCAGCAGCACCACGGGCCTGCCGTCCACCCGGTAGAGCACCCGGCCCTGGCTGATGACCTGGCCGACCGCGGGCAGCCTGGTCACGGTGCCGCCGGCCTTGTTGACCACCTGGTAGTCGCCCGCGTAGCCGAGCGTGCCGTTCTCCATCGTTCTGGCCGACAGGGTGCCCCTGGTCACCTGCGCCAGCGCCGTTGCGGCCGCGGTCCGGGCCGGCGCCTCCTTCGTCCCGGCGGCGAACGGGCCGGACCGCGCGTACCACGCACCGGCCGCGATCATCGCCCCGCCCACGGGGACCGCCACGAGCCGGCCCAGCCGACGCCGACCCGTCGAGCTCCCTGTGTCCGCGGTCTGGGCGGCACTCACGACATTCCCCCCTTCATCTGCCCCTGCTTCGGCATGTTCCGCGGCTGGTACTGCTTACAGGCTTCCTCCGCCTTCTTGAACGGCTCCGAGGCGGGGTCCACGGTGCCGTTCTGCGGGAAGATGAACCCGCCGTTGTCGTCGGGGTCGGGGAAGCTCGGCACGCCGTTCTCCCGCATGCACTTGGCGTACTTGAGCTTGTCCGGCACCGGCCAGGAATCGTCAAGCGCGGGGGGCTGATCCGGAGCCGGCGGCTGGAACTGCTTGCAGCTCTTCTCCGCCGCCTTGAACTGCGGGGAGTTGACCAGTTCCGGCGAGAAGGCAAGACCCTTGTCGGGCTTGGGATCGGGGAAGTCCGGCATGCCATGGGCGCGCATGCACGTGGCGAAGGCCAGCGCGTCTCCCTTGGAGGCGGCCGCGGTCTGGGGCTTCTCGTCGCCCGCCTGGGGCGCCACGGACGCGATGGTCCTGACCGGCCCCTCGCTGCCGCCGCAGGCCGCGGTGGCCAGTACGACGGACGCCAACAGGACGGCCATCACGCCGAACCGCCGCATGTCCGTACTCACAACGATTCGCATATCGCTCTCCCTTACGTCCGGCGAGAGGCACGTCTACGTCCGGCGAGAGGCACGTCCCGAAGGCGTGCACTGGTGGAATGCGATCGTTTGTAGGGGATCTGCGGTTTCGACAAGGTTTCACTGACCCTGACCTGCGGATGAAACGCTGCCGAAACCGGCGTTGGAGGATCCTGTCGGAGATGTTCTGTCTCGGCGGAGGGAGCTGTGGGTGCGCGTGCTCGTGGTGGAGGACGACGAGGTGACGGCGCAGACGGTGGCCGTGGGCCTGCGCAGGGCCCAGATGGCCGTGGACGTGGCGCTCGACGGGCCCGGCGGGCTGGAGCGCGCGTTGCTCAACGACTACGACGTGATCGTGCTCGACCGCGACCTGCCGGGGATGCACGGCGACGACGTGTGCGCACAACTGCTCGCGGCCGGCTGCCGCAGCCGGGTGCTGATGCTGACCGCGGCGGCGACGACCGAGGACCTCGTCGACGGGCTAGGCCTGGGCGCCGACGACTATCTCACCAAGCCGTTCGACTTCCCCGCGCTGGTGGCGCGGATCGGCGCGCTGGCTCGCCGCGCCCATCCGGCGTTGCCCCCTGTGCTGCGCCACGCCGATCTCGCGCTGGACACCGCGCGGCGCCGGGTCAGCCGGGGCGAGCGGCCCCTGGAGCTGGCCCCCAAGGAGTTCGGTGTCCTGGAGTTGCTGCTGGCATCCAAGGGTCGGGTGGTTTCCGCCGAGGAACTGCTCGAGCGGGTCTGGGACGAGAGCGCCGACCCGTTCACGCACGCCGTGAAGATCACCATCAGCAGGCTCAGGGCCAAACTCGGCGATCCACCGATCATCGAGACCGTAGCCAGGCAGGGATACCGCATCTGATGGCGTCCCTGCCGGCCCTGACTCGGCTCGCCGACCGCCTGGCACGTCCGCACCTGCCGCGCCGAACCGTGCGGCTGCGGATGACCCTCCTGTACGGAGGCCTGTTCCTGGTCTCCGGCGTCGTCCTGCTGGCGATCACGTACCTGCTGGTGCGCCACGCGGTCATGGGCCAAGTGGTCAAGAGCTTCATCCCCGCGCAGGGCGACGGCTCCGTCCCCTCTCCCAACATGCCGCCGCCAGGCAAGCTGCGCTCCGTAGAACTGCTCCCTGCCCAGATGCAGCAGGTCGCGGAGCTTCAGCGGGCCGAGGTGCTGGACCAGCTTCTGATCAATTCCGGGATCGCGCTCGCTCTCATGTCGGTGATCTCGGTCGCGCTCGGCTGGGTCGTCGCCGGACGCATCCTGGGCAGGCTCCGTACGATCATCGCGACCGCCAGGGACATCTCGGCGACGGACCTGCACCGGCGCCTGGCCTTCGACGGCCCCGCCGACGAGCTCAAGGCGCTGGGCGACACCTTCGACGGCCTGCTGGCCCGGCTGGAGGCGTCCTTCCAGGCCCAGCGCCAGTTCGTCGCCAACGCCTCCCACGAGCTCCGTACCCCACTGACCCGGCAGCGGGCACTCGGCCAGGTCGCCCTGTCCGACCCGACACCCACCGTGGCGTCGCTACGAGAGGCGCACGAGCAGATCCTCGCCGCCGGAGCCCAGCAGGAGCGGCTCATCGAGGCGTTGCTCACCCTGACCCGCGGACACGCGGGCATCGAGGTCCGCCACGCCTTCGACCTGGCCCAGCTCACCGAAGAGATCACGGACACCCGCCGCGCGGAAGCCCACCGGCGGGGCGTGACGATCCGCCCGTCCTTCGGCGCCGCCCTGGCAGCCGGCCACCGCCCTCTTGCCGAACGACTGGTCGCGAACCTGGTGGACAACGCGCTGTGCCACAACACCTCGCCCGGCTGGGTAGAGGTGCGAACCCGGACCACGAACGGCCACGCCGTACTCACGATCACCAACTCGGGCCCCCTGGTGCCCCCTGACGCCGTCGAACGCCTCTTCCAGCCCTTCCAACGCCTCGGCATCGCCCGCACGGACCGCCCGGACGGGCTGGGCCTCGGCCTCTCCATCGTCCAAGCCATCGTCACCGCGCACGACGCCACCATCACCACGACTCCCAGACCCGAGGGCGGCCTGACCGTCACCGTCACCTTCCTCAGGCCATCGGCCGTAGAGCGTGTCCGGCAACCCCACGTGCGACGGTATGAAATCGCCGGTGATGACCACGCAGAATACGAGAGTGGCACGATTCCCCGACAACTACCGCCACCGGCCTAACAGGACCCTCTGGTACGGGGGAGCGACGACGGGGAGTTTGGTGAGCGAGCCGGTTCTGATATCGGCGGCGTAGTAGCCGTTGTAGGTCCTGGCCAGGAGGTGATCGGCGTCAAGCCATTGCTTGGTTGCCGGGATCGGGAAGTTTCGCACCGCCTCACCGGTCGCGAAGTCGATGAGCGTGAAGCCTCGGACCGCGATGAACTTGCCGTCGGGCGAGAGCGAAGGCCCGTCGTTGCGGTTGAGGTACTTGAAGACGCGCGGTTTCTTGCCTGGAGAGACCCAGCGCAGGTCACTGTCGCCCTCGCAGTGTCGTGTCCCGAGTACTCCGGAAGAGGTCACGCCGTAGAGGCGGCAGACGTTCTTGATGATCCTGGTTTCGCCGGTGTCAAAGTTGGTGATCGTGGTTTCCGCAACCGCCTCTGGAGAGGTGGCGAAGAACATGCCGTCGCCCGAGACGGCCAGGTGCGGCTCATCCTCGCGGACGCGGCCTGCCGGCTTCGCGTTGAGCTGCCGGATCTGGCCGGTGCGCAGGTCGAGCGCGACGTAGTGGCCGAAGGCGTCGTCGATGTAGACGACGCGGTGGCCATCGCGGCTCACGCCCACGATCTTCCTGACATTCTGGATCGCCACGTCCTGGCCGGATGCGAGACGGGCGATATCTGATGTGCTGATCCAGCGGACGGGGGACTGAGTGGGCGCGAACGGGCGCGGCCCCTCGGGAGCGGGGGAGGAGCAAGCCGTCAGCAGGAGTGCCGCCAGGGCGAGTGGGACCTTCATACCGCTCCGATCGTGATGTCGTCCCCGGCTACCTCCGGAGCGTACGGCACCGGCCGGGTCGCGCCGCTGAGCACGTTCATGAGGTAGACGGCGGCTGAACGGTACCCAGGCGCATACACCAGCACCTCGCCAGGCCCCGTCCACCGGTAGATGCGCCTGAGCTCGGCGGTCGGTGGCAACTGCGCGTCGACCTTGCGCAGCACCCCGCCGTTCTGGCCGAGGACCAGGACACGCCGGCCGGAGGGTACGGCGATCTCCTTGCCATCCGGCGATACGGCCGGCCGCCGGTCGGATTCCAGTGCCGCGGCCTGTGCCTTGGCGATCACTGAGCCGTCCAACGCCACGATCTTGACCCCGTTGTAGGAGTGGCCCATCACCAGATGGCCGCCCGCCCATCCCAGGAGAGGCTCGTCGTCCTCGATGCGTATGACGGTGCCCGACCGCGTGTCGGCGACGACCACTTCCTCTGCTCGTGTTTGTTCCATGGCCAGATAGCGGCTGTCGGGAGAGAAAGACAGGCCGACCTCGTAGAAGGCGGTCGGAACGGGAAGGATCGCACCGGTCGTGACGTCGTGGATCACCACCTGCATGCGGGCGAAGCTGTAGTAGGCGAGTTTGCGGCCATCCGGGCTCACCTGCACGTCGGTTTGCGGCAGCGCGTCCGGTAGCCGCCAGCGCCGTCCCGACGTGTCGACCACGAGCCATCCTTCGGACGGATCTGCTGAGGCGAACGGCTCGATCCGATCGGGAAACAGCTCGTCCCGCACACGCATGCCGTACCGGATGGGCTCGGCTGCCGCGGCAGGCAGAACCGGCAGCAGCGGTGGCTTTCGAGCTGTGAGCGGGACCACGGCGGCTGAGCCGGCCATGCCGAGCAGGCAGAGGCAGGCGACGAGTTTCGGGAAGCGCGTCGGCGCCGGGCCCGGTGTCGTGGCTGCCTCCCGAAGCCGGGCGGCGAGCGCCGCCCTTTCCTGCTCCGGTACGGCAAGCGCTCGGACCTCGGCCTGGCTCAACCCGCACAACTCGGCCGTGTCCTGCTCGTCCCATCTCTCATGCAGCGTCGCTACCAGCACTGCCCGCTGCCGCCGGGACAAGCCCCGACCCCAGGTGGGCGCATCCCAGACGCGCAGCGGAGACAGGAAGCGGCGAAACATCCGGAAATAGGTGGCAGGGGTGCCGCTGCCCTTGGCGAGTCTCGCCGCCGATTGACCGGCGAGTAGGGAAGCGGCCCGTGCCTGCCGTTCAGCCCAGCCAGTCATTACCCGCCCCGGGCAACGCGATGTAAGGGATCCACTTGTCTGGCAACGCCGGGTCGTGGCGCGTGTCGCCCGTCTTCACGTCAACGAGCTGGTACGGCGAATCCTGGACGATGACCTCGTGATCGTTGAACCAGGCGATGATGCCGGGATTGTTTCTCCTGATCAATTTGATCTTCTTGCCGGACGTGGCGTCGCTGATGAGGACTCCGTCGAAGTCGTATGAGGCAACAAGCCGAAGGTCGGGCGAAACCAGCCCGCCGGTAAGTTTGCCGACGAACGCGCCCGTAGCATCGCGTCGAACGATCACGAGCCGGGCTTCCTCCCCATGGCGTGCGCAGCCGGGCACACCCCAAACGACGGTGTCGGACAATCCGTACACCTTGCAGATATCGGTGATCGTGCGCCGCTCGCCGGTCCGGAGGTTCGCGATCAGCGTGCGATCCCGATAGGAGACCGTGACGTCCCGGCCGTCGAAGGAGGTGTGCAGGCCGGTGATTCGGCCCGCGTCGGTGAGGTCGTGCACCGTTTCGTCACGCAGGTCGCGTGCCCGAATACGGCCGTCCTGAACGTAGACGATCGTGTGACCGTCGCCGCTGACGATGAGGGGGTCGTCTGCCTGGATCTCGTTGAGCGTGAGCGTCTGTCCGGATCGCAGACGAAGCACCCAGCCCTGGTCGTCGTTGGGATCCCCGTAGAGGATCGGCTCAGTCGTGAGGGCCTGCGGCCACCGGATGTAGACGCTGTAGCCAACGATGAGGAGGAAGGCCGCGGCGAGGCGGCCAATTCGGTCGCGACGCGCGCGGCGTGCTAATCGGGTCCAGGTGCCAGGCACACGGCTGATCGTAGGGAAGGAGATGCCGCGGTGGAAGCCGGGCCAGGTGGTAGGTGGCGGTCGTGTACGCCGGCCAGGGGCCGCCTGCGTGCCCGGATGTGGCGCTGCCGAAAACGCCTGGTCGGGCTGGTACAGCCGCTGATCTAATGCGCAGATGGAGATCCCACCGAAGGCCGAAGCGGCCCCCGACGCTGATCCGTGGCCCGGATACTTCGCCGGCCGCGGACACCCAGGGGCCCGTCGTATCGGCGCCGGTGTCGAGGGCGTCGTCTACAGGCTGGGTGACGGCCAGGTCGCCAAGGTGTGGACCGGTCGGCCGCCGACCGAGCTCACCCGCCAGGTGTACGCGGACATCGCACAACACCGACTGCCATTCGCCACCCCGGAGATCTTCGAGGTCCAGGAGCACGAGGGCATCGTGGTGACGTACGAGCGTGAGCTGCCTGGCGTCCCAATGCGGGGCGATTGCGCGCACGAGGACTACGAGCGTAAGCTGCCCGTCGCCCACAGGAACGCGCTGCTTGCCGTCCTGCGCGGCCTCGCCTCGGTGCCGGGTACGGACGCGATGCGCCAACTGACCGTCCAGGGCGACGACCGTCCGTTGTGGCAGGATCACGACCGCTTCCAGGACGCGCTCGCGGCCCTGGTCGTTCGAGCAGCGGCCCGGCACGGCGCTGCGCTGGCCGTGGAGGTGCCGAACTTCAGCGCGGGGGTCGAACGCACGCTGAAAGCACTGCGGTCGCTGCCCGACGCTCCGGTCACAGCGATCCACGGCGACCTCGTCCCGCCCAACATCCACACCGCCGCCGACCGACCCGTCGCCGTACTCGACTTCGGCTTCTATACGACCGCAGGCGACCCGGCATTCGAGGCGGCCGTCACCGCGGCCATCTGGGACATGTACGGCCCGTACGCCGAGGAGCACACCGCGGAACTCACCCGGTTCTTCGCACAGGAACTCGGCTACGCGCCTGCCGCCCTCACCGTCTACCAGGCCGTATACGCCCTCACCACCTACGATCTCTTCGGCATGGACGACAACGACGGGCACTTCCGATGGTGCGCCGAACAGCTGCGCCGCAACACCGTGTTCAGCGCCCAGGTGTCGTGACTACAGCTACTTCGTCCACGCCAGTAAGCGATCACCGTGTTGCGACGACCCCTCGAATGCGCCCTCGCTCAGCCGCCGCCCCTCGTCGTGCCCGAGCCACGCGTGCAGCCGCTCGCCGCTCTTGCCCAGCCCGGGCCATTCGGCCAGGTCGGGCCCGGTGACGAACCCGTCCACCGACATCGAGATATCCACCTCAACAAGTGCCATACCCGAGTAGACGTACTCCGGCCGGAATGTCATGGGACCGAAGTCAGCGGACGCCGGCCGAGGTTCGTCGGCTGCGTTCCGTGAGCAGCTCCGCCAGGCGGTCTGCGAACTGGGTGACCCAGTCCAGTCGTGGTCCGCTGCGGGCGATGCGGAATCCGTGGCGGCGGCCCCAGAACGCAGCCTGGACGGCGTGGAGCTGAGCCCATCGCTGGGCGCGTTCGCGATCTAGTTCCGCGGCGTCGACGAAGACGTCCAGGGTGTGGTGGAGGGCCTTGCGCAGGTCGTCCGCTTCGAGCAGCGTCAGCGCGCGCGACTTGAGCAGAGTGCCGCCGTCGTAAGCGGGGTCTCCCGCGTACCCCTTGGGGTCGACGGCGAGCCAGGGCTCACGGTCGGCGCGCAGGATGTTCCCGGCGTGGAGGTCGCCGTGGATGAGGACGTCCGGCTGGACGCGGCCCAGCTCACGGATGGTCGCCACGGCGGCGTCCACGACGTAAGGCGCCAGTGAATGGGGCAGCTCCTTGGCATCCGTGCGTAGCTGCTCCTCCCAGGCGTCGGCCTGCTCGCGCAGCCGCGGCAGACCGGGCGGCGCGGGGATGGCCAGTCGGCGACTGATCCGCCCGGCGACCGCTACAACCTCATCGCCGTCTTCGACCTCTGCCAGCGTCGACGTCTGGACCCGCTCGAGCAGCATGGCGAAACGCTCGTCGTCGCGCTCGTGCAGCAGAACGGCTCCGTGCCCGCCCCATGCTGCGAATGCGTCCGGCTCATGGACGTTGCCGGGATGCGGAAACGACACCTTCAGGACGGCGGTCCCTTCGGCTCGCCATCGCACCGGGACGACGAGCCCGACAGCCCCGTGCATGACCTCGCCGTCCAGCACGCACTCCCAGCGCCCCAGCAGCTCCTCCACGATCCCAGGCAGTTCGGCGAGCCACGCCGCTCCGGGCTCTCCTTCACGCTCCACAGTGCTCCGCGCGAA
Organism: Nonomuraea sp. NPDC005983; assembly: GCF_040614375.1. Classification (NCBI taxonomy): domain Bacteria; kingdom Bacillati; phylum Actinomycetota; class Actinomycetes; order Streptosporangiales; family Streptosporangiaceae; genus Nonomuraea; species Nonomuraea sp. NPDC005983. The sequence goes on along the minus strand of NZ_JBEXUP010000009.1, from coordinate 43,387 downwards.
CGCCCTTGGCATCTCGATCATTCGGGCACTCTAGGTGCCAGGCCGACTCCGGCACCACGCCGGCCGCCGGAAGGCGGGGCTGTGAGGTGCAGAGGCGCGTGCGACGCGGATCGCGGCGAGAGCCGCGGTAGCGCGCGGATACCTTTGATCACGATTCACTCGCCTCTCGCCGCATTGGCCCCTACTATCGACTTGCCCGGCCGACCGTGAGATCCAGGAGGCGACGGATGGTCACAGTGCCTCAGGCGCCCGTTGGGACATGGTGGCGCTGCTAGCGGGCCGCTATCGGCTGCTGTCGCAACTCGGTCAGGGCGGCATGGGCACGGTCTGGCGGGCGATGGACGAACTCCTGCAGCAGGAGGTGGCCGTCAAGGAGGTCAGGCTCCCACCGGACCTCGACGACGCCTCGCGGGCCGAACTGACCGAGCGCACGCTCCGCGAGGCGCGCGCGGCCGCGACCCTACGCTCGAACCCGTCCATCGTCACCGTGCATGATGTGGTCCTCGACGGCGAACGGCCGTGGATCGTCATGGAGCTGGTCCGCGGCCGCTCCCTTGACCAGGTCGTACGCGACGACGGCCCGCTGCCGCCGCAACGGGTCGCCACGATCGGCGTCCGGATGCTCGACGCCCTCGCGGCCGCGCACGCGTCCGGGATTCTGCACAGGGATGTCAAACCCGCCAACGTCCTGCTCACCGACGACGGGCGGGTGTTGCTGACCGACTTCGGCATCGCGATCATCGCCGGAGACTCCGCGCTCACCCAGACGGGGCTGCTGTCCGGCTCGCCCGGCTACATCGCCCCGGAGCGCCTGCGCGGTGAGGCCGACGGCCCGCTCGCCGACCTGTGGTCGCTGGGTGCCACGCTTTTCACGGCGGTGGAGGGCGGCCCGCCGTTCGCCCGTCCGAACGAGGCCGCGGTGCTGGCGGCCGTGCTGATGCAGGAGCCGGCCCCCTTCCGACTGGCCGGCCCGCTCGCACCTGTGCTGGCCGCGATCCTGGAGAAGGACCCGGCGCGTCGCTGCTCTCCCGAGGAGGTGGCCGGCTGGCTGGAAGCCATCGCACGAGGGGCCCCCACGACCGGCCCAGCCCTCAGGCAGGAGCGGACCCAGCCGAGACGCTTGCCTCGCCGCCGCCGCCGCACCCAGGTCGTCCTGGGCGCCGTGCTCGCGGTGGTGCTGATCGTGGCGGCGGGGGTGGCAGTCGTGCCGTACCTGTTCCCGAACGTCATCCGCATCATCGGGTACGCGCTCGCGCCTCCTGCCACCTACTCCGTCGTGCCTCCGATGGTGCACACCCCCTCGGCCACGCCGTTGATCGGGCGCGACTTCGAGGCGTGCGACCTGCTGAGCAACGCCCAGACGCGCTCGTTGTTCGGCACCTCGATGAAGCGCCAGTGGATGCTGGCCCAGACCTGTTCCTGGAACGGGGCGGACGCCACCTCGCTGAATATCACGGTGACTCGCCTGCCCGGTGCCTCGTTCGCCACGCAGTTCTACGACAACATGGTCGATTTCATGAAGGACGAGCCGAAGCGCACCCCGGGGACCAAGGTCCGCAAGGGGCCGGACATCGGCGACGCGGCGTTCAGCTACACCCGACGCATGCGTTTCATGACGTACCTCTACGAGACGAAGATCGTCTACCGGTTCTCGAACGTCTCGGTGGTCATCGACGTCAGAGCCCGGCACCCCGGCTTCGCGACCGCCGATCGGGCGGCCAAGCTTGTTGTGGCGTCCCTCAACAAGTATCGCTAGCCATGCTGGTGCTCCTGGCTACTGGGCCGCTGCGCGGGTGAGGCGGGCGGCGAGGGCCAGCAGGCGCGCGTTCAGCTCTGCCGGCTCGTGCACCTCGAACTCGCAGCCCAGCGCCAGCAGCCGGAAGGCGAGCCAGTCCAGCGTGTCGGCGTGCGTGCGCAGTCGGCACGTCCCTTCGGAGATCGGGGCGACCTCGCCCAGGCCTCTGATCGCCTCGGTCACAGGCGTGTGCAGGGTGATGACCGCCTCATAGGTGGGTGCGAGCGAGTAGAGCTTCTCGGTCACGTAGGCGGCGGCGTCCTCGGCAGGCAGGTCGCGCGGCGCGATCCTGGCGCCGGTCGCGTGCAGGTCGGCGATGCGGTCGATGCGGAAGATCCGCCAGTCGTCGCGGTCGCGGTCGTGCCCGAGCAGATACCACTGCCGCCCGGCCGCGACCATGCGGTGGGGATCGACCAGGCGCGTGCTGGTCGATCCGTCATGGGCCCGGTACGCGAACCGCACCCGCTCCCGGTTGGCCACGGCTGCCGCCAGAGTCGTCAGCTGCTCGGGATCGACCTCGGGCCCCGGGACGCCTGGGATCGGAACGGTGGCACCGCCCAGCGACCTGACCCGGTAGCGCAGCCGAGCTGGCAGCACCTGCTCCAGCTTGGCCAGGGCGCGCACCGACGCCTCCTCGATCCCCTGCACCGGATGCCGGGCCGCGGTGGACAGGCCGACGGCGATGGCCACCGCCTCCTCGTCGTCCAGCAGTAGCGGCGGCATCGCGGTGCCCGCCACCAGCCGGTAGCCGCCGTCGGCTCCCATGGTGGCCTCGACCGGGTAGCCGAGGGCGCGCAGGCGCTCGATGTCGCGCCGAACGGTACGGCGGCTGACGCCCAGGCGCTCAGCCAGCTCGCCGCCGGGCCACTCGCGTGGGGTCTGGAGCAGGGACAGCAGGCTTAGGAGGCGGGATTCCGTCATAGTCCAAGAATGCCCGCTGATATAGGACGGGATCTGACCTACTCCCGGAATAGCGTCGCTCGTACGTACTTCGCGTTCCTGGAGGAAGCATGACTGTCAATCCCATCCCCGAGGGCTACACCACCGTGACGCCGTGGATCATCTCCCACGACACCGCCGGGCTGATCGACTACCTCAAGAACGCGTTCGACGCCGTGGAGCTGGGGCGGGTGACCGACGACGAGGGGCGCATCGGCCACGCGGAGGTGCGGGTCGGCGACGCGGTGGTGATGATGTTCGACGCCAAGCCCGACTGGCCGCGGACACCGGCCTTCCTGCGCCTGTACGTCCCCGACGCCGACGCCACTCACCGCCAGGCCGTCGAGGCGGGGGGCACGTCGCACACGGAGGTCACGCACCTGTTCTTCGGCGACCGGGTCGGCCGGGTCCGGGACCCGTTCGGCAACCTGTGGTGGATCCAGACCCGCATCGAGGACGTCTCTCCCGAGGAGATGGAGCGCCGCCTGAGTGACCCGGTGTTCACCAAGGCGATGGCGTACGTCCAGGGCGCCGACCTCTCCTGAGCTCAGAACCGGCGGCCCTGGCGAGGTGCTCCCGGCGTGGACGCTCAAGGGCTCTTCGGGATCATCCGGAGGGCTTTTGATCTCCATGCAGACCGATTCCCGGTACTCTGCCGGACGTGCGGCGATTGATCACCTCCCGCGGGGTATGGCTCGCGCTTGGGGCGGCCATTGCGGCAGCGGCGATCGTCGCGCTCGTGCGCTCTCGCCGGCGCCCGACGGGAGGGCGTCCAGTCCGGCAGGACGAGGCAGCTGCCTCGTACCCCGCCGAGACCGAGAGCGGACCCGGATCTCGCTGGCCCCCGGTCCCGATCCTCGGCACTCCCACCGCTGAGGATCTCAAGCGCTACGACTCCAAGCCCTCCGTCGTCGACCGCCCCACGTTCGCAAGAATCTTCAGCGCCGGCGAGCCGGGGGAGCCGCTGGACGAAGCCGCCCGACGTCGCCTGACCCGTTGGGGCATGGCCGGACTCACGCTTCTCCTGCTCGCTGTCGGTACTCAAACCCTTGAATCTGCGGTCTTCTCCAAGGAAACGGGGGTGGAGGTCTTCGCGGAGACCTCCACCGAGTACGCAGATGCGGTCCAGGACGAGCCATGCGCCGCTTGCCTTTTCGCTGCGATCGACACGGATTCCGCTCCAGACAGCGATCACGTCCCTCAGCCGAGCGAGGGAGGGGAGACGCAAGAGCCGGTTCCGGCCGATGAGTCGAGCCCCGACGCGGACTGCCGGCCCAAGACCGCCGACCCGCGAGTACGGACGCTCAACGCGAAGGTGACCCGGGCAGTGGACCGGCAGTGGCAGCGGATCGAGGCGTGGCTGAAGACCAACGCCCCAAGGAGCTATCGCACGCTCGGCAAGCCAGGAAAGGCTGAGACCATCGCGGCGGCTGAGGCGCAGATGGGCGTGCGGTTCCCCGACGACCTGCGGGCCTCACTCCTACGGCACGACGGGGCCGTCATGATGAAGGACACCTGGGGCTTCGGTTTTCTGGGCCACGAGAACCTGAGTGTCCTGAGGATCCGGGACACGTGGCGAAGCCTGTGCGAGATCGACGCCGAGGACGAGGGTGGCGTGGAGTTCTCCGATCCACGAACGGAATGGTGGGACGGGCGCATGCTCCCCATCGGCGCCAACGGGATGGGCGACCACCTCGTGATCGACTCGGTGAAGCGTGACGTCGGCTACACCGATCATGAGGGCAGTATGAGCTTCACGCCTGGAGGGGGCCGGATTCGTTCGTACTACGCGCTGCTCAAGGCCACCGCCGACGCCATGGAGAACGGCGGCTCCGTCGGCTACTGGAAGCCCCAGGCGGTCGCCGGTGAGCTCGACTGGAAGGTCCTCTGAGCCGGCTGGTTCGCCCGCAGGCGGGCGATCGCGAGGACGCGACCGACTCGGCCACCTCCTGTGTTGATCGGCATAGAATATGATTGTCGGCACAAAGGGAGGTGCCATGACAACGCGACGAGAGCAGACGAGTCAGGAGAGCCGCGAGCTGATCCTCTCGGCGGCGGCGGAGCTGTTCGCGGAGAAGGGGTACAGGCAGACCACGTTCGCCGACGTGGCGGAGCGGTCCCGGATCAGCAGGGGCTCGATCCCGTGGCACTTCGGCAGCAAGGAGGGGCTGCTGCTCGCCGTCCTCGAGCGCTCGCTGGACGTGATCCGCAGCGGGCTACCCGAGGAGGCGGCGAGCTTCGACAACATGCGGCAACGCGCCGACATGCTCATGCGGCTGCCCACCTCGAAGCTCTTCGTCACGCTCCTGGTGGAGGCGCTGGAGCCCGGCTCGCCGATCCACGACCGCTATGTCGAGATCCACAACACGTTGCGCGACCTGTGCAGGAGGTGGCTGGAGAGTCTCCCGCTGCCCCCGGGCACCTCTGCGGAGGCGCTGGCCGTCACCGTGGTGGGCGCCGTGATCGGCATCCACCAGCAGTGGCTCCTCGCACCCGACCGCATCGACCTGGCGGAGGCGTTCGCCCCCCTGCGGCTGCTGGTGACCGCCCCGCCGCCGGCCCCATAGCCGCCGAACGGCCAACCGGGCGGTGGTCCGCTCGGTCAGGCGACTGCTGTGCGAGATGGGGAAGGAAGAAGGTTGTCGGTCGCCGTGTATAGCCTTTCGACATGCCGAAAGTCTTGATCACTGGAATGTCGGGCACCGGCAAATCGACTTCCCTGCAGATCCTGGGCGCGCGAGGGCATCGAACCGTCGATACCGACTACGGCCGGTGGAGCCACTGGGTGACCCTGCCCGACGGCTCGTCCGACTGGGTATGGCGGGAAGAGGCGATGACCGATCTGCTCGCCGACCACAAGGAAGGCAGCCTGTTCGTGGCCGGTTGTAAGAGCAACCAGGGGCGGTTCTACCCGCAGTTCGACCACATCGTGCTGCTGAGCGCGCCCGCTGACGTGCTGCTGGCCCGCGTCGCCGAACGAACCAACAACCCCTACGGCAAGCGGCCCGAAGAGCGGGCCGCCATCCTGCACCACCTGGCCGTCGTCGAGCCGCTGCTACGAGCCACCGCGACCGTCGAGATCGACGCCTCAGCGCCGATCGACAGAGTCGTACGGCAGCTCGAGGAACTCGCCTGACCTGCTCAGGTCGCGGGTTCGGGCCCCGTCGCAGGCTTCGGTCTGCATAGCTCAGTCGGCAGAGCCTCGAACAACCGGTGGGCCGCCCCACGTCCGTGCCGGCTCCAGACCTGATCGTTCGCCGGGTTCGTCGGCCGGACAGCCGCAGGACCTAGCCGGCTTCCTGTGCCGCGCGCTCCAGCCGGCCCCGGTAGGTCTCCCACCACGCCTGGTCAACCGGCGCCATGTTGTCGTTGCCTGCTCGCATCCCGACGGCCCCGTCGATCAGCTCCCGGACGATGTCGGCATGTCCGGCGTGCCGATTTGTCTCGGCGATCACGTGCACCAGGATCTGGTGCAACGTCACCTGGCTCCGGTCGTCCGGCCACCACCGCACGTGGCCGGTCGCGTCCAGCGCCAGCGCGTGGATCGTCGCGTCCGAGTGCGCCCATGCCCGGTGGTACAGGCCGACGATCTGCTCGCGCGACTCGTCGGCGGTCGCCCACAAGTCGGCGTTGGGCTCCGCGTCGTCCTCGAACCAGGGCAGCGGCTCGTTGGACGGCCGGTCGAAGGTTCCGCCGAAGTACTCAAGCTCGACGCTGGCCACGTGCTTGATCAGCCCCAGCAGGTTGGTGCCGGTCGGCGTCAGCGGCCGCCGGATGTCGTACTCCGAAAGCCCCTCCAGCTTCCACACCAGGGCCTCGCGGGCGGACTGCAGGTAACGATGAAGATCCGCTTTCGGATCCGATCCGGTCATGCCGGGCATTCTGTCACCTTCTTCCCTCTTTCGATCTGTCTGCGAAGTCGATTGAGAGCACAGGCCAGGATGGGCCTGGTTTGCCGCCGGACCGCCCGGTCGGATAGGAATCCTGCATGCTTAGAGGTAACAAGGTCGGGCTCAGGGCCCGGCACGAGGACGATATTCCGATCCTGCGGGCCGAGCTCTACGACGACGTGGTCAACTCCGCGCGGGCCGAAGGCCGACCGTGGCGGCCGATCACGCCCGGCTCGAAGGATCCGCGGCTCGTGGTGGACGACACGGAGCAAGGGCACGTCCCGTTCTCGGTCGTGGAGCTGGACGGCGGCACGCTGGTCGGCACCGCGACGCTGTGGGGCATCGACAACCACAACCGGTCCGCGCACATCGGGCTAGGGCTGCTGCCGTCGGTCCGCGGCAAGGGCTACGGCACCGACGTGGTCGCGGTGCTGTGCCACTACGGTTTCGTCGTGCGCGGCCTGCAGCGACTGCAGATCGAGACGCTGTCGGACAACGCCGCGATGCTGCGCTCCGCCGAGCGCAACGGCTTCGTCCGCGAGGGCGTGCTGCGCTCCTCGGCCTGGGTGATGGGCGAGTTCCTGGACCAGGTGCTGCTCGGGCTCCTCGTCCAGGACTGGAAGCCGGACTCGAAGGCCTAACTCTGATCTTCGCGTTCGGGACTTCGTGAACATGTCGCGCTTGGCTAGGTGTAGCTGGTCAGGTGGTGCGGCGAGGCTTGGTGCCTTTGCGGTGATGAGCTGGGCGTGGACGGCACGTGGTACTCGAACATCTCCTCTCAGTCCGGTTCCCAGTACTTCTCCATGGCCTTCTCCAGGTCCCGCACCACCGGGCTCCAGGAAGAGGGCAGCGTGTAGCGGCTGACGCGGGTCCCCCGGTAGGCGATCGTGTACTTGATGAAGTCGGCGCCCTGCGGCTGGGGCTCCGAACGCCCGAGACGCAGGTTCTTCAGGTGAGCGCGCAGCGTCCGCATCTCCGTCTCGGTCAGGCACTCGTCCACGGTCGGCCCCATGCGGCGGCTCAGCCGGACACATCCGTTGGTGTACACGATCACTTGATCGTTGAGCCCCGCGAAGCCGCCCTCCTTGTGGAGCGTGATCAGCGTCCTCGTCTTCTCGGTGTCCGCCTGGGCCGGCTCCGTTGCGCCCATGCCGAGCGCGAGGACGAGCGCAGGTAGGAGCGTGATTCGCCAGTTCTTCATGCCTCTTTCACGTACCAGAACGACGAACGGCTCAAACGTATTCGACGCGGCGCGAGCGCGATCCACGGCGTGGACGGGTTCACCTCCGCGATGAGCCGCGCCCAAGAGATGGTCGGCGGACAGTCATTGGCGATCCGGTAGGAGTTGAACCGGGTCGAAGTGAGCGCATCTGCGTACGGTGCCGCGCACTGCCGGAAGAGGGCGATCGGCTGCGGCTGTCTGGGGGCCGAGTCATCTGATTGCTTCACCTGCTCGGTTCTGAAGAGCAGGTGGAAAGGACGTGCTGGACGGCGTCCTTTCTTTCATCGCGGTGTGCGCGGTTCGCGGAGAGGGCAAGGTCAATGAGGCGGACATGCAGGTGTCCGCCTGCCCGGAGAATTCCTGGCCCGCCGGGGAATTGCGTGTAATGATGTAATTATGGAAACTCTTTTCGAGCACGCCGGCGGCGAGGAAGGTCTCCGCCGGTTCATCGAGATTTTCTACGGAAGCGTCCTGGTGGATCCGGTGCTGCAGCCGTTGTTCGGTGCCGGACGTCCTCGGCATATCGACAACCTGACGGCCTTCACCGCCGAGACCTTCGGCGGCCCGGCCACCTTCTCCGCGGAGATGGGCGGCTTTCCGCTGTTGATCAGAGCGCATCGAGGGCTGAGGATCACCGAACCGCAGCGCCGCCGATTCGTCGAGCTGTACCTGGCGGCGGCCGATCGGGCAGGGCTGCCCGACGACGAGCCGTTCCGGGAGGCGCTCCGCTCCCACGTGGAGTTCGGGACGCAGGTGGCCATGCAGAACTCCCACGCCGAGACGGACGACCAGTTGCACCCCCTGCGCGAGGTCCCGCTCTGGGACTGGGAGGCGCCGTCCGGTTGACAGGTGGGTGAGTGCTCACTCACCCTATGAGTGAGTGAGCACCCACTGACTGGAGAGATGAAGTGACAGAGCGCATCGTCTGTGTGGGTGACAGCATCACCCGAGGCCAGGTCAGCGTGGACTACGTCCAATTGCTGCGCAGACGGTTCCAGGACCGGCCGTACACCTTCGTCAACCACGGCGTGAACTACGACCTCGCCTACAACGTCGCCGGACGCCTGGACCGGATCGTCGCCGAGGACCCCCACCACGTGATCGTCCTCGTGGGCACGAACGACGCGAACGCCACCCTGGGCGAGGCCAACAGGCGGCTCATGACGCTGATCAAACGGCTGCCGGTCAGGCCGTCCGCCCAGTGGTACGCCGACAACCTGGCGGCGATCCTCCAGGGCCTCGAAGAGCGCACGTACGCGCGGGTCGCCGTGCTGTCGCTGCCGGTCATCGGCGAGGACCTGGACTCGGTCCCGCTGCGCAGGGCCGGCGAGTACAGCGCCATCGCCCAGGAGGTCGCGGCGGCGCACAACGCCGACTACCTGCCGCTCCACGAACGCCAGGTCGAGGACCTGCGCACCTCGGGCCACCGGCCCGGCACGCACTACCGGCCCGGGATGCTGCTGTCCTCGACGGCCTCGACCCAGCACTTCGTGCTCCGCCGCAGCCTTGACGAGATCGCCGAACGACGCGGCCTGCGGCTGACCACCGACACCGTGCACCAGAACAGCCGCGGCGCCGGAATGATCGCCGACCTGATCGAGGAGCACCTGATGGTCCGATCCGGACACGCCTAGGGGGAACGGCTCAGGTGCGCGAGGGGAGCCGCTGAGCCAGCTCCCACGGGTCGTGGGCGGAGACGACCGTCACCTCCTCGGGCAGCTCGCGCAGCCGCGCCTGGTTGGCGAGCCGCAGCTCCGCGTCCACCTGGGACCTGAGCTGGACGATGTCGAAGAGCGGGTGCGACTCCGGGGCCGTGCGTGACAGCTCGCGGTGGTAGAAGTAGGCGTCACCGGCGTGCAGCAGCCAGCGGTCGCCGTCGCGCACCGCCACGCCCGCGTGGCCGCGTGAGTGCCCGCCGAGCGGCACCAGCAGGATGTCCCGCAGCCCTGTCAGTTCGTGCGCGCCGTCGAAGCCGAACCACGGCGATCCGCCGTCCGCGTAGGTGACCCAGCGGGGGCCGTGCGCCCAGTGGCCGGTGCGGTAGCGAAGGCTGGGGCCCTCGGCCAGGGCGGCGTCCAGTTCGGCCGCCATGAGGTGGACCTCGGCCTGCGGGAAGTCGGGCAGGCCGCCGCTGTGGTCGACGTCCAGGTGTGTCAGGACGATGTGGCGGACGTCGGCGGGGTCGTGACCGAGCGCCGCGATCTGCTGTACGGCGGTCTCCGCGGGCGTGAGCGACGGTTCGACCAGCGCCACCCAGTCGGGGTCGAGCAGTTCGCCGGGACGTGCCACGTCGTCGGTGCCCAGGCCGGTCTCGACGAGCACCAGCGAGTCGGCGGTCTCGACGAGCAGGGCGTGGCAGACGGCGTTGGCCGGAGCGAGGTCGTACGTGGACTCGATCTCGCGCATCGAGCCCAGGTTGAGGTGGTGGATTCGCATGCGGTCTAGACTGCGACTTGAAGCGCGGTTCAAGTCAAGGGAGTGCGGATGCTGCTCGACATCGGAGAGGTGGCGCAGCGCTCCGGCCTGGCGCCGTCGGCGCTGCGGTTCTACGAGCGCAAGGGCCTCATCATGGCCGACGGGCGCAACGGTCTGCGTCGCGCGTACACCCCGGAGACGCTGGAACGGCTGGCGCTGATCGCCTGCGCCCGCGACGCCGGGTTCGCGCTGGCCGAGATCGCCACCTTCCTGGGGGCCAGGCCGTCCGACACGGAGCTGCGCGAGCGGATGGCGGCCAAGGAGCGCGAGGTGAGCCAGCGCGTCGATCAGCTCACCCGGCTGCGTGACAGCCTGCGGCACGCCGCCGTCTGCACGCACGACCCGATCGTGGACTGCCCGGAGTTCAAGCAGGCGCTGGGTCGAGTTCCCAGCGGCTGAGACGCCGGTCCGGGCGCCTCGCAGGCGCCTGGATTCGACGGCCGCCGCCGGTGAGGCGCCGCGGGGCCTCAGCCGGCGTTGACGTACTGCCGGGGGCGCAGCGCGTGGGCGCGCAGCGCGGCCATGGCCGCGAACTGGCCCGGCCGCGTGAGGCGTACCGCCAACTCGTCGCCGAAGGCCAGGTCGAGCGCGGTGAGCTGCCCCACCAGGTCGCTCACGGGCGCGGACACGTCGTCGAGCCCGGTCGTCGGGTGCCAGCCTTCGCCGCCGACCACCTCGGCGACCTTCTCGCGCAGCTCGGCGGGCGACATCAGGACGCCGTCGGCGAGCAGCATGAGCGCGGCCTCGCGCGCCGACGCCTCGAACTCGTGCTCGCCCTTGGCGAGCAGCAGCCTGGTGACCGCCTCCCACATGGCCTCGGACGAGTCGAGCAGCGCCCGGCCCCGCTCGGTGATCGTCAGCCTGGCGCCGCGCCGGGTGAGCGCACCCAGCTCGTGCTCGGCCAGCTCGCGCAGCCTGAGCGCGGCGGGAGACGGGGCCAGCCGCAGCGGCAGGCTCTCCTCGGACGCGGCGAGTGACAGCAGGCCCTGGAGGGCGGGCAGCGGCTGCGGCGTGACCGGCGCGTGCAGCCGGACCTCGAACGGCTGGGCCAGCTCCCGCCTGGCCGGGCCGCGTCCGAGCACCCAGCGGTTCAGCCGCTCGCCGTGCACGCGATGCAGCCAGTTGTCGCCGCCCAGCTCGGTGCGGGGTTCGGTGAGCCAGCGGGTGGTCAGCGCCTTACGGTCGATCGGGTCGCCGGCGACGATCGCCAGCTCCAGCGCCGCAGAGCAGGCCACGTGGGCGCCCAGCTCCTCGGGCCCCATGATCATGCTCCACTGCAGGTCGGGCACGTCGGGCGGGAGGACTCCCGTGGCCTCCAGCGCCTCCTGGTAGGCGGCGGTGCCGGCGTCCTCGCCGTCGCGCTGGTAGGTGCGCAGGATCTGCGTGGTGGTCGGGGACGCGCACAGTGCGGCGTAGCGCTCGAGCCCGCCCAGCTGGAGCAGCCGGCCGAGGGCGCGGGCCAGCCGCTCGTGGTCGCCGCCGACCTTGAGCGGCAGCGTGTACCAGAGAAATTCGCAGACGTCGAGCTGGGTGACCGTCTCCAGCGGCTCCCCGCCCGTCAACCACTCGACGGCCGTTCTGGCGTCGTCGGCCAGATCCGGCTCGGATCGCTCCAACTCGGCCAGGAGCGCGGTGACGTCCGGTGCACTCATGCCTCGAAGTTTGCCGTATCGACCCCGGGCCTGACGATGACCGAATCCGGTGCGTATTGGGTCTTGCACAGCGACTACCCTACGAAAGCCCTATTGAGCGGATATGACCGGTTAGATCCATCGTTTGTCGAAGAGCATTCTCGCCTTCCACTCTGTGTAAGGAATCAGCTCCGCCGACAGGATCGGGTGCAGCCACCAAAAGTTGATCAATGCTAGCAGGGCGAAGGCCCCGACCGTGGCGGCACCCAGGGTTCGGCGCATGGGCAGCGCGCCCGTCGCCGTCTGCGTCGCCGGGCCGATGATCAGCCCGGCGCAGAGCGTGATGGCCAGCACCATGAACGGGACCATCGGCACCGCGTAGAACAGGAACATCGTGCGGTTCTGCGCGATGGCGAAGTAGAACCACGGCAGCCAGCCCATCGCGTACGCCAGCAGCACCGCGCCCGCCCGCCAGTCGCGGGAGGAGACGTACCAGGCGATCAGCGCCACCAGCGCGGCCAGCGCGCCGAACCAGATCACCGGCGTGCCCACGCCCAGCACGGCCTCGGAGCAGTCCTTGGCCGCGCCGCAGCCGCCCTGCTTGCCCTCGTAGTAGAAGGCGACGGGACGCAGCAGCAGCGGCCACTGCCACGGATCCGACATGTACGGATGCGAGGTCGCCAGCCCGCTGTGGAAGCTGAAGACCTGCCACTGGTACTGCACCCACGACCGCGCCGAGTCGATGACGAAGTAGAACGGCCCCGACGAGGTGGCCTGGTCCCAGTGGCGGCCGTAGCCGGTGGCGGTGGCGAACCAGCCCGTCCAGGTGGCCATGTACGTGACGAACGGCACGACGGCGAACGCGATCGCGCCGTTGGACACGTCCTTGGAGAGCGCGCCCAGGTACGGGTGGCGGACGCCCGCCGCCCTGCGCGCGCCGAAGTCCCACAGCAGCGACATGATCGCGAAGGCGACGGCGAACGCCAGCCCCGACCACTTGACCGCCATCGACGCCCCCAGACAGGCGCCGGCCGCGATCCGCCACCACCGCACGCCCAGCGACGGCCCGTGCGCAGACACCGGGGAGTTCTCGTACCAGTCGGCCAGCCGCCGCCGGGCCTGGTCACGGTCGACGACCAGGCAGGCGAACGCCGCGAGCACCCAGAACATCAGGAAGATGTCGAGCAGCGCGGTACGGGACAGCACGAAGTGCAGGCCGTCGAGCGCGAGCAGCAGGCCCGCGAAGCAGCCGAGCAGGGTCGAGCGGGTCATCCTGCGCGCCAGCCGGGCCAGGATCAGGATCGACAGCGTGCCCACCACGGCCGCCGCGAACCGCCAGCCGAACGGGTTCATCCCGAACAGCCACTCCCCGGCCCCGATCATCCACTTGCCCAGCGGCGGATGGACCACGTAGGAGGCGCACTTGTCGAGCGTCTGCTCCGTGCACTTCTCCCAGATCTCGGTGTTCCCGGCGATCAGCGCCTTGTCGGCGTCCTTGACGGCGACGCGCTCGACCAGCCAGGTGATCAGCGAGTACGCGTCCTTGGCGTAGTAGGTCTCGTCGAAGACGACGGCGTTGGGATGGCCCAGGTTGACGAAGCGGAGGATGCCGCCGAAGACGGTGACCAGCAGCGGACCGATCCACCCCCACAGCACGCTGCCGCGCATCGGCGGGACCAGCCGGTCACGTACCGATGATGTTCGGGGACTGCTCTCGTTGGCCTCGGGATCGCCGAAGGCCTTGTACGGGAAATCGGTCACCGCCATTCGGACATCGTACGGGCCCCAAGCAGGTGCTTACCCAGGAATCACCGCCAATTCGGATGCCCTGCCACAATGGTTCAGTGACGGGAAACGGCAGGTTGGTGCTGGCAGGAGCCCCGATAGGACAGGCGGGGGACGTCTCGCCGCGGCTGCGCGAGGTGCTCGGGAGCGCCGACGTGGTGGCGGCCGAGGACACCAGGAGGCTGCGCAGGCTGGCCACCGAACTCGGCGTGGAGATCACCGGGCGCGTGGTCTCGTACTACGACGCCAACGAGGCCGGACGGGCGCGGGAGCTGCTCGAGATGCTCAAAGAGGGCCGGACGGTGGTGGTCATCACCGACGCCGGCATGCCGGGCGTCTCCGACCCCGGCTACCGGCTGACGAGTCTGGCCGTGGAGGAGGGCGTCAAGGTCACGGCGCTGCCGGGGCCGAGCGCCGTCACCACCGCGCTGGCCGTCTCGGGCCTGGCCAGCGACCGGTTCTGCTTCGAGGGCTTCCCGCCGCGCAAGCAGGGAGAGCGCGCCCGCCGCCTGGCGTCCCTGGCGGAGGAGGAGCGCACGATGGTGTTCTTCGAGGCGCCCCACCGGCTGCACGACTCGCTGGAGGCGATGGCGGAGGCGTTCGGCCCCGACCGCCGCGCGGCCGTCTGCCGCGAGCTGACCAAGACCTACGAGGAGGTGCGGCGGGGCGGCCTGGCCGAGCTGGCCGAGTGGGCGGCGCCGGGCGTCAAGGGCGAGATCACCGTCGTGGTGGCCGGTTACGTCGCCGCGGCGGGCGAGCTCGACGTCGACGATCTCGTCGCCGAGGTCGATCGCCGGGTGGCCGAAGGGGAGCAGCGCAAGGCCGCCATCGTGGACGTCGCCAAACGTGCCGGGCTGCCGAAGCGCGAGCTGTACGACGCGGTTCACAGGAGATCCGACACCCCATAGGGTGCGCATCGTGAAGAACTGGGGGGTTTCATCGCAAAGGCTGGTCCCGCCGATGCAGGGAACCGCCCTGTGGGGGTGGCTCGGCCCCATCCTGGTCACGATCTTCGGCGGCATCCTCCGCTTCGTCCGGTTACAGGACCCCAGGGCGATCGTCTTCGACGAGACGTACTACATCAAGGACGCGTACTCGCTGATCAGGTTCGGCGTCGAGCGGATCACCCTCGGCACCGACAAGGACCCCATCGCAGACAAGCGCCTGATCGCCGGCGACCTGGACATCTTCAAACAGTGCCCCCAGTTCGCCGACTGCGGGTCCTACGTGGCCCATCCGCCGCTGGGCAAGTGGATGATCGGGGCCGGGGAGCAGCTGTTCGGGATGAACCCGTTCGGCTGGCGGTTCGCGGCGGCCGTGGTGGGCACGCTGTCGATCCTGATCCTGGCCCGGCTGGCGCGCAGGATGACCCGCTCGACCCTGCTCGGCTGCCTGGCGGGCCTGCTACTGGCGCTCGACGGCCTGCACCTGGTGCTCTCGCGCACGGCCCTGCTGGACATCTTCCTGATGTTCTGGGTGCTGGCCGGGTTCGCCTGCCTGGTCGTCGACCGCGACCAGGCCAGGCGGCGGCTGGCCGACTGGCGCGACAGCTCGCCGCTGCCGGACCTCGGGCCGCGGCTCGGCGTGCGGTGGTGGCGGCTGGGCGCGGGCGCCTGCCTGGGCGCGGCCTGCGCGGTCAAGTGGTCCGGAGTGTTCTTCCTGATCGCGTTCGCGGTGCTGTCGCTGATGTGGGACTCGGGTGCCAGGCGCGCCGTCGGGCTGCGGCAGCCGTACCGGGGGATGTTCGCGCTCGACCTGCCCGGCGCGCTCGGCGCGCTGCTCGCCGTGCCCGCGGCGACGTACGTGCTGACGTGGACGGGCTGGTTCGTCACCGCCGGAGGCTACGGACGCAACTGGGAGCAGGCGACGTCCTCAGGGCCGCTGTTCTTCGTGGTGGACTCGGCGCGGTCCTGGCTGCAGTACCAGTGGCAGGTGCTCGGCTACCACACCGGCCTGCACCTCTACCACCCGTACATGTCGGACCCCTGGACGTGGCCGGTGCTGTATAGACCGGTCTCGTTCTACTACCCGGCGGACCTGCCGTCGTCGGCGTGCGGGGCCGACAAGTGCTCGCAGGCCGTGCTCGGCGTCGGAACGCCCGCCCTCTGGTACGGCGCCCTGCTGGCCCTGCTCGGGCTGATCGCCTGGTACGTCTACTCCCGCGACTGGCGGGCGGGCGCGGTGCTGCTGGCCTACGCCGCGGGCTGGCTGCCCTGGTTCTACTACGCCGTCGCCGACAAGCGCACGATGTACCTCTTCTACATGATCCCGCTGCTGCCGTTCATGGTGCTCGCCCTGGTGCTGGTGGCCGGGCTGGCGCTGGGCAAGCAGAACGCGCCCCCGGCGCGCCGGGCGGCGGGCGCCGCGGCCGTGGGCGCGTTCGCGCTCATCGTGCTGATCAACTTCTGGTGGCTGTACCCGGTGCTGGCCGCCGAGACGATCACGCAGGGACAGTGGTGGGCTCGGATGCTGACGAGTTCTTGGGTGACCGTCGCCCCCAAATGAGACCGTGCCGCAGCGTGATCGCCGCCGCCATGCAGGCCAGGGGGACGGCGGGCAGCAGGTAGCGGTAGTCGAACTCGGCCGTCGCTGCGGGCGCCAGGATCAGGCCGAACGCGCCCAGCCAGGGCAGCACCACCGGGCCGCCGAGCCTGCGCCAGCGCACCACGACCCCGTACAGGCCGATCAGCAGGATCCCGCCCAGCATGATGCCGCGCAGGTAGAAGACCTTCTGGTAGGCGCTCATGATGTCGGCCCAGGGGTGCGCGATCCGCGTCTCCGGGGGGCCCTGCTCGTAGGCGAACGCGTCGGTGTCGGTGCGGCCGCCGATCGACGGCCACTTCGGCAGCCGCTTGGGCTGGCCGTTCTCGTCGAGGTCGTAGTACGGCTTGAACTCGTACATGTTGTACGTGGACGGGTCGGGGAAGATCGGCCGGTTCCAGTGGAAGGCGCGGAAGAAGTCGCGGGCGACCACGGCCAGGTAGTCGCCGGGTTGCGAGGTGATCGCCCGGGTGGCGAACGCGCTCGCGGCCTCGTTGGTGAACTCGGTGAACTTCTTGTTGGCCCCCCAGCGGTGCAGGACCTCGCCGGTGCCCTTGCCGTCGCCGCTGCCCTGGCCCCACAGGTACCACTGGGCGTAGTCCTTGCGCTCGTCGACGGGGTCGTTGATGCACAGCAGCGCGAGCTGGAGCTCCTTGTAGGTGTCGATGTGCATCTTGTTGCAGTCAGCGAAGATCGCTGTGCGCATGTAGAGGATGAGTCCGTCGCTGTTGGTCATGGCGAATTTCCCGAAATTTGTGGCGAACCACCCCATATAAGCCACCACAGGGATCGCGCAGGCCGTGAGCACCGCCACGATCGGCTTCCAGCCGGTCCTCTTGATCAGCAGATAGGTCGCCACCAGCGCCAGGATCGGCAGCCCGATCGAGCGCGTAAGCCAGGTGAGCGCGAGCAACAGCCCGACCACCGCGCCGATCTTCCATGACATCCGCCGGTTCCACAGCACCAGCGTGATCACGCCCATAACCAGCAGAATGAACATGGTGTCGGACATGACCATCTGTTCGAGCTGGATCTGGTAGGCATCGAACAGTACTGGCGCGGCGGCCAGCGTGGCGCCCCACTTCGGCAGCGCGAACTTCCTGCGCAGCAGCGCGTACATCAGCGCGGCCGTGGCCAAGCCCATCAGATGCTGGGTGAAGACCACCAGCGTGAAACTGTGGAACGGCTTCAGCAGCAGCAACCAGAACCCGTAGCCGTCGGGCCGGATCGGGTGCGGCCTGGGGTGCAACGCCACCGAGACGTACTCGTAGGAGTCGTTGAACCACATCGCCGGCCCGTATCCGAGCATCGTCACGAGCCGCAGCACCCCGCCCACGGCGAAGGCTGCGGCGAACACCCGATGACGGCGCAGGAACGCCAGCGCACGAGCGGTCCTGCCAGGGGCGGAGTGGTCCACAGGGGTAATCTCCGCGACGCTCACCATGCTGTAAAGAATGCCAGTCGTTTTTTGGTCTTGACCCGACCAGCTCTGGGCACAGGGCATGATGGTGTGCTTGAAGAGCCTTAACTGAAGGGTTGAGACGTGGAACTGACGGTGGTCATGCCCTGCCTCAACGAGGCGGAGACCGTGGAAGTCTGTGTGCGCAAGGCAGTGGCGTGCATGGAGGAGCACGGTATCGACGGCGAGGTCCTCATTGCCGACAACGGCAGCACGGACGGCTCGCAACAGCTCGCACGCGATGCGGGAGCCCGGGTGGTCCACGTTGACGAGAAGGGCTACGGCAACGCGCTCATGGGCGGCATCAGGGCCGCCCGCGGCAAGTACGTCATCATGGGCGACGCCGACGACTCCTACGACTTCACCGGATTGCTGCCCTTCGTCGAACAGTTGCGCGACGGCGCCGACCTGGTGATGGGCAACCGCTTCAAGGGCGGCATCGCGCCCGGCGCCATGCCGCCGCTGCACCGCTACCTGGGCAACCCGGTGCTGTCGTTCATCGGCCGGCTGTTCTTCCCGTCGGCCATCGGCGACTTCCACTGCGGCCTGCGCGGTTTCCGTCGCGACTCGATCCTGCGGCTCGGCCTGCAGACCGGCGGCATGGAGTTCGCCAGCGAGATGGTCGTCCGCTCCACCCTGTCGGGCCTGGACGTCCGCGAGGTGCCCACCACGTTGTCGCCCGACGGCCGATCCCGCCCGCCGCACCTGCGCTCCTGGCGCGACGGATGGCGCCACCTGCGCTTCCTGCTGCTCTACAGCCCGAAGTGGCTGTTCTTCTACCCGGGCATCTTCCTGATGATCCTCGGCCTGGTCGTCGGCACCGCGCTGACGTTCGGCCCGGTCGTGATCGGCGAGCTGGCCTTCGACGTCGACACCCTGGTCGGCGCGTCGGCGGCGGTGGTGATCGGCTTCCAGGCGGCGCTGTTCGCGCTGTTCACCAAGGTGTACGCGGCGGAGGAGGGCTTTCTACCCGAGTCGCAACGGGTCCGGAAACTCATCGACATCGTGAGTCTGGAGAAGGGCCTCGTGGTCGGCGGCCTGCTGGCCGTCGCCGGTCTGGTCGGCCTGGTCATGTCGCTGGCTCACTGGCAGGGCCGCAGCTTCGGCGAGCTCGATCCGCGTGAGGCGCTCCGCATCGTCGTCCCCTCGGCGACGGCGCTCATCATGAGCTTCCAGACGATCTTCGCGGCGCTGTTCATCAGCATCCTCGGCATCCGCCGCACCAAGGAGACCTCGGTCGACGTGGCTGCCAAGGCCGCGGAGGAGGCCGCGGAGGCGGTCTCGCGCGAGGAGTCCACCGCCCCCGCCGACACGCACTGAACCGCCCCCGCGCCGTACCGGAAATGGCCAACCGGTTCGAGGCGGGGGGCGCAGAGCCGTAGGCTTGGGGCTATGTCCCAGCACATCCTGACCGCCGTCGCGTGGCCGTACGCCAACGGCCCCCGCCACATCGGGCACGTCTCCGGGTTCGGCGTGCCATCCGACGTCTTCAGCCGCTACCAGCGGATGGCGGGCAACAAGGTGCTGATGGTGTCAGGCACCGACGAGCACGGCACGCCCATCCAGGTGCAGGCCGACAAGGAGGGCGTCACCGCCCGCGAGCTGGCCGACCGCTACAACCGGGTGATCGCCGAGGACCTGACCGGGCTGGGGCTGTCGTACGACCTGTTCACCCGGACGACCACGAACAACCACTACGCCGTCACCCAGCAGATCTTCAAGGGCCTGTACGACAACGGCTATATCTTCCCGAAGACCACGATGGGGGCGATCTCGCCGTCCACCGGTCGCACCCTGCCCGACCGCTACATCGAGGGCACCTGCCCCATCTGCAGCTACGACGGGGCGCGCGGCGACCAGTGCGACAACTGCGGCAACCAGCTCGACCCGATCCAGCTGATCAACCCGCGCAGCCGCATCAACGGCGAGGCCCCGGTGTTCGTCGAGACCGAGCACTTCATGCTCGACCTGCCCGCCTTCGCCGAGGTGCTCGGCTCCTACCTGCAGTCCAAGCAGGGCGAGTGGCGGCCCAACGTGCTGAAGTTCGCGCTCAACCTGCTCGACGACCTCCAGCCGCGGGCGATCAGCCGCGACCTCGACTGGGGTGTGCCGATCCCGCTCGACGGGTGGCGCGACCAGCCGAACAAGCGGCTGTACGTGTGGTTCGACGCGGTCATCGGCTACCTGAGCGCGTCCATCGAGTGGGCGAAGCGGTCCGGCGACCCCGACGCGTGGCGCCAGTGGTGGCAGAACCCCGACGCCAAGAGCTACTACTTCATGGGCAAGGACAACATCGTCTTCCACGCCGAGATCTGGCCGGCGATGCTGTTCGGCTACAACGGGCAGGGCGCGCGAGACGGCCGGCCCGGCGGGTTCGGCGCGCTGAACGTGCCGTCCGAGGTGGTCTCCAGCGAGTTCCTGACCATGGAGGGCAGGAAGTTCTCCTCCTCCAGGCAGGTCGTCATCTACGTCCGCGACTTCCTGGCGCGCTACGACGCCGACGCGCTGCGCTACTACATCGCGGTCGCCGGCCCCGAGAACCAGGACACCGACTTCACCTGGCAGGAGTTCGTCAACCGCAACAACGGCGAGCTCGTCGCGGCCTGGGGCAACCTGGTCAACCGGTCGATCTCGATGGCGGCCAAGAACTTCGGCGCGGTGCCCGAGCCGGGCGACCTGACCGACGCCGACCGCAGGCTGCTCGAACGCTCGCGCAACGCGTTCGCGCCCGTGGGCGCCGAGCTGGGTCGTTCCCGGTTCAAGAACGCCATCACCGAGGCGTTCGACGTGGTCCGCGAGGCCAACAAGTACCTCGCCGAGCAGGAGCCGTGGAAGCTCAAGGACGACCCCGAGCGGCAGAAGTCGATCCTGCACGTGGCGCTGCAGGTGGTCGACGACGCCAAGACCATGCTCACGCCGTTCCTGCCCAGCTCGTCCAACAAGGTGCACGCCATGCTCGGCGGCGAGGGCGTCTGGTCGGGCATGCCGGAGATCCGCGAGGTCGACGAGGAGGGCGGCGGGTCGTACCCGGTGATCACCGGTGAGTACGACGGCGGGGCCCGCTGGGAGCACCGGGCGATCACGCCGGGCACCCCGCTCGCGCCGCCCGTGCCGCTGTTCAAGAAGCTCGACCCGAAGGTCGTCGAAGAGGAGCTGGCCCGGCTGGGCGAGTGACGTCCATGAGCAAGGTTCCCGCCGCGCCCGAGCCGCTCTCCGCTCCGGTGTTCGACAGCCACTGCCATCTCGACATCATGGTGGGCAACCGCCAGGCGTCCTCGGGAGATCCGGTGGCGCAGGCCGCGCAGGCGGCGTCCGCCACCGTTCGCGGCATCCTCGACGACGCGCGCGCGGTGGGCGTGACCCGGCTCGTCACGATCGGCTACGACCTGCCGTCGTCTCGGTGGAACGCCGAGACGGCGGCCGGGCAGGAGGGCGTCTACGCCGGGGTGGCGATCCATCCGAACGAGGCGCACGCCGCCACGCCCGAGGTGCTGGCCGAGATCGAGGCGCTGGCCGGGCAGGCGGGCGTCAGGGCGGTGGGCGAGACCGGGCTCGACTACTTCCGCGACTGGGCCGCCAAGGACGACCAGCACGCCTCCTTCCGGGCGCACATCGAGATCGCCAAGCGCACCGGCAAGGCGCTGGTCATCCACGACCGCGACGCGCACGACGACGTCCTGAAGGTGCTCGCCGCCGAGGGCGCTCCCGACGTGGTGGTCTTCCACAGCTTCTCCGGTGACGCCGAAATGGCGAAAAAGTGCGTTGAAGCCGGATATTTCATGTCATTTTCCGGGCCTGTCACGTACAAGAACGCCGGGTACCTGCGCGAGGCCGCCCAGGTCGCGCCCGTCGAGCTCATGCTGGTCGAGACCGACGCCCCGTACCTGCCGCCCGTGCCGCACCGGGGCAAGCCCAACGCCCCCTACCTCATCCCGCTGACCCTGCGCTGCCTGGCGGAGGTCAAGGGGGTCTCCGCCGACCGGCTCTGCGAGGCGATCAGCGAGAACGGCGTCACCGTGTTCGGCGAGTGGTGACGTCCGGCGCCGCTGAACTGCCACTGGAAGGCGGCCCGGGTCAGCTGCCGCCCGCCAGCGCCGCGCCGAAGTCGGCCCCCTTGGGCGGGGCGAGCGGCCGCAGGTCGCCTGCGTTGCGGCCGGCCGAGGAGACCCTGCCGTAAGGCGGCGCGTCGGGCTGGCCCACGTACAGTCTGTTGCCGCTGAAGGCCACCGACCAGCCGAACAGCCCCTCGCCGGAGGGCACCTTCCTGTCGTCGTCCGGGTTCCGCAGCGAGACCACCCTGACGCCCCCGCCGTACGGCGAGCCGATCGCCAGCCTGCCGTCGGAGGAAGCGGCCAGCGAGAAGCCGAACGCCTCCTTGGCGTCCGGCCTGATCGTCCTGCCGGGGCGCAGGTTCTGGTCGAGCAGCTGGACGTAACCCGCGCCGGGCGCGCTCGCCGCCACCGTGCCGTTGGCGTAGGCGACGGCGTAGCCGTACCTGTCGCCGCTGGACCTGCTCGGGGAGTCGGCCTTCACGGCGGTGAGCCGGGGCGCCAGGACGTCCCGGATGAGGGTGATCGAACCCGAGTCGACCTTGCCCACCCCGACCTGGCGCCCGGCGCCGTCGTCGTTCTCGTACGGGACGCCGACGACCAGGCCGTCGCCCTCCGCCAGGGCCAGCGACCAGCCGAACTGGTCGCCGACCTCGCCGTTGCCGGGGACGCCCGCGGAGTCCTGGCTGATCCTGCGCAGCCGCCCCTCGCCCTTGCGGACGTAGACCGAGCCGGCGTCGGCCAGCTGGGCCTCGTCCTCGTACGGGGCGCCGATCGCGAGCAGGTCTCCCCGGGCGGCCAGCGACCAGCCGAAGTGCGCGTCACGCTGCGGCTCCGGAGCGGTGAGGCGCTGCGGTGGCGCCGCGCCCCCGCCATAAAGGACGTAGACGGCTCCCGCGTCCGTGACGCCGTTGACGTCGGCGTAGGGCGCGCCGACGACCAGGTCCGCGCAGGCGTCGCCGTTGACGCGGGTCAGCGCCACGGACCAGCCGAACGCGTCGCCCGCCGCCGACTCGGGGCCGACGACCGGGACGACCTTGTCGCCGGACAGGACGTGGACCGCGCCCTTCTGCCCGTTCCCGAACGGGTCGCCGACGGCCACGTCGTCCACTCCGTCGCCGTCGAAGTCGCTCGTGCCCGAGCACGCCGTGTCCACCACTGCGGCCGCCACTGAGGCCACCACTGAGGCCACCGCTGCGGCTGTCGTCTGGGGCACGAGGGCGAGGGTGGCGGCCATGGTCAGCAGGAGGGCCGGTCGGATCCTCATAGTGTGACCTCGATCTGCCTGCCTCTGTCGAGCATGGTCGCCGACAGCCGCGCCGGTCTGCGGTAGAGCGGCACGTCGAAGACGAACTCGCCGTCGATGCGGCCACCGGGAACGATCACGTCGGGTAACGCGACGGGGGCCGGGTCATGGCGTCCGCCCTGGTCGTCCACGAGCGAGACCGTGGGGTTGCCCAGCTGCCTGCGTTCCCCGCCGGGGTTCAGCATGGTCCAGCGGACCACGCAGAGCTGGCCCTGGGTCTGCTGCCTGCCCTGGTACTCCTTCAGGCCGCACTGGGGGGCGTCGGCCACGATCACCTGCGGGTCGTCGAAGGACTCGCCGAGCGCGAACCTGTGGCCGAGGTCGTTCGGCTGCGCGGCGGCCGTGGGCTGTGGCCGGGCGGGAGTCGCGCTGTTGCGTCCGGACGAGAGGATCAGCAGGCCTGCGGTGACCGAGATGGCGAGCACGGCCGCGGCGGCGGCGATCAGCCAGCGGCTGCTGAGCGAGCGCCGGGGGGCCGGTCCGGCGGCAGGCTCGGCGGGGGTGAGCCGCTCCTGGCGTGCGCGTTCGTCCCGCAGCGCCTGGTCGGCGCGGGCGAGTTCGTCCCGCGCGGCCTGCTCCTCGCGCCGCGCCAGCTCGGACGCGCCCTGCCTGCCGTGCGCCGGGTCCGTCGCGGGTGTCTCCGGGGCCATGGTGTCGCTCGGAGGTGGGGTGGCGAAGGTGGCGGTGATGTCGGGTTCGTCCACCACGTTCTGCGGCGGCTGCCACTCGGTGAGCAGCTCGGTGGCGACCAGGGTGGGCGGGTCGGCCTGCGCCGCGACCGGCGCGCCGCCGACCAGGGCGAGCAGCAGGTCCTGGGCGCTGGGGCGGTGGGCGGGGTCCATCGCCGTGGCCCGCCGTACCAGCTCGTTCAGCGGCGCGGGCAGCGCGCCCAGGTCGGGGGCGGTTTGCAGCACCCGCGTGGCCAGCGTGATGGGGTCGCCGCGGCCGAACGGATGGCGTCCGTTGCCCGCGTACGTGATCAGGCAGCCCCAGGCGAAGATGTCGGCGGCGGGCGTGACGGTCTGGCCGCGTACCTGCTCGGGGGCCCACCAGCCGGGGCTGCCGAGCAGCTCGCCGGAGAGCGTGAACCCGGTCTCCCTGTCGAGCGCCCTGGCGATGCCGAAGTCGATCACGCGCGGGCCCGACAGCGAGAGGATCACGTTGGCGGGCTTGAGGTCCCTGTGGACCAGCCCGGCCACGTGGATGGCGGCCAGCGCCGCCGCCACGCCGAGGGCGACGCCGTGCAGCGGCCCCGGCTCCAATGCGCCATATTTCGCGATTTGTGCGGATAACGGGGTGCCCGCGATGTATTCGGTCACCATGTACGGCCTGCCGTCCCCGGTGTCGCCGTTGTCGAGCACCTGGGCCGTGCAGAAGGACGCCACCCGCCGCGCGTTGTCGACCTCGGCGTGGAAGCGCGCCGCGAAGCCCTCCTGGTTGGCGAACTCCGCCTTCACCACCTTGACCGCGACGAACCGTCCCGTGGGGGCCTTCGCCAGGAACACCGTGCCCATGCCGCCCTCGCCGAGCCGGCCGAGCAGCCGGTACGGGCCGATTTCCCGGGGATCCCGGGGGCGGAGCGGCGCGGCGCCCGTTGGCTCCATGAGCGACGTCCCTTCGTGTTCCACGCCATCCTCCCCTTTGATCCCCCCGCCCGCCATCGCAGGTTCTTCGATGCGGGAGACTTATTGGATGATGAGGCTGTTGGGCCCTGCGGAAATACGTACTTTGGCGGACAAGCTAGATCTTCGTCCGACCAAGAAGCTGGGGCAGAACTTCGTTATCGACGGGGGAACCGTCCGGCGGATCGTCCGCGTGGCCGACCTCACGCCCGATGACGTGGTGATCGAGGTCGGGCCGGGCCTCGGCTCGCTCACCCTCGCCCTGCTGCCCAGCGCCTCTCATGTGGTGGCCGTCGAGATCGACCCCGTACTGGCGGCGCAGCTTCCGATCACGGTGGGGGAGCGCGGGCTGTCCGACAGGCTGACGGTGGTCAGGGCCGACGCGATGAAGGTCACACCCGGCGATCTGCGCGGGCACACGCCCACCGCCCTGGTGGCCAACCTCCCGTACAACGTGGCGGTGCCGGTCGTGCTGCACCTGCTCGAAGCCCTGCCGTCGCTGCGCAAGGGGCTGGTGATGGTGCAGTCGGAGGTCGCCGACCGGCTCGCCGCGGGCCCCGGCTCCAAGGTCTACGGCGTGCCGTCGGTGAAGGCGGCCTGGTACGCGGACGTCCGCAGGGCGGGCCCCGTCGGGCGCACCGTCTTCTGGCCGGTGCCGAACGTCGACTCGGGCCTGGTCTCGCTCACCCGCCGCGAGCCCCCGGCGACGACGGCCTCCCGCGAGGACGTGTTCAAGGTCATCGACGCCGCCTTCGCCCAGCGCAGGAAGACCCTGCGGGCGGCCCTGTCGACGTGGGCGGGCTCGGCGGCGGGGGCGGAGCAGGCGCTGCGCGCGGCGGGGGTCGAGCCGTCCACCCGCGGGGAGCAGCTGGACGTCGAGGCGTTCGCGCGGATCGCCGAAGCCAGACCCTAGCGGTCACCCGCGGGGCTGCTGCACCCCGCGCTTTGAAGGTGGCCTTCGCCTGCTCCGACATCCTCGGCCCGACGCGCTCGTCCCGCAGCAGCTCCAGGCTGCCCGGATCGCCGGTGACCGCTTCGATGAAGGTGAGCGTGCTGACCACGAACGCGTCGTACGAGGCGATCCTGGCGGCCGTCTCCTCGGCGCCGTCAGGGCCGGCGTCGGAGTAGAGGTGCGCGAGCCCGTCGACGCCCGCGTCGAGCGCGATGATCGCCTCCCGCGCGGTGACCGTGTGCGCGATGGCCTTGAGCCCCGCG
The DNA here is from genome assembly GCF_040614375.1 of Nonomuraea sp. NPDC005983. NCBI lineage: Bacteria > Bacillati > Actinomycetota > Actinomycetes > Streptosporangiales > Streptosporangiaceae > Nonomuraea > Nonomuraea sp. NPDC005983. Next base: position 17,458 of record NZ_JBEXUP010000009.1, on the reverse strand, counting down.
GTGTGCGCGGCCTCGACCAGCACGGCGGCGAGCTCCGGGCTGAGCGCCGGCGCGGTTGCGTCCACCGGATCTGGCTCGATCAACAGCGAAACGCCCCCTCTGATTGTGGATAACTCGATGCTGTCCACAGAACCTCGCTCGGTTCCGCGGCCGCCCGCCCCGCTCAATGATCCTGGGCCTCCGTTCCCTTACGGCACAGGAGGCACCCATGACCCGGCTCTCTTCCATGAGCGTCACGATCGGCGGCGGGCTCGTCGCGGGGCTGACCGCGTTCTCGTACCCCGCGTCGGCGTCGGCTTCCGATGAGCGCATGTGCTTCGGTGTGATCGCGCTCGACCGAATGTCGAGGTACTCGGAAGACCTCTTCGTCCTTCCCGGGAAGGGCTCCCGAAGAGGGGCGCTCGTCCGCATCGTCCTGGTTCTACCGCCGGAAGACTGCGCGAGCACCCCACAGAGCAGACCTGGCCGCAGCGACGCCTTCGACCCACCAGACCTCTCGACCTCCGCCACCGTGCCAACATCCGCCACGCCACCGCCGCCAGGGGCCACCTCACCAGCGACCGGGGTCACTCCACCGTTGACCAGGTCCGCTCCGCCACTGATCACGGCCATGCCACCGTCGCTCATCATCACGGCCACTTCGCCGCCGACCGCGGTAAGCACTCCACCCGGGCCCACTGTCGCAACTCCACCCACTTCACCGGCCACGGCGGCCCCGAAGGCCGTGACGGCCACTCCAGAGAGCGCCGCCAACGCGGACAGCACGAACCTTCCAGGGAGTAGGCCCACCCCCGAGAGCTCCACCCCCGAGAGCTCCACCCCCGAGAGCTCCACCCCCGAGAGCTCCACCCCCGAGAGCACCGCCACCCAAGAGAGCGCGACCACCCCAGGCAGCACGGCGTCCAGGCCCACAAAGGGCGAGGTGGCAGCCGCCGCAGCCCTCCGCCAGCTGGGAGTCCGCTTCTCCTGGGGCGGAGGCTCTTCCACAGGCCCTACGAAAGGCGTGGGCAGGGGAGCCGCCACAACAGGCTTCGACTGCAGTGGCCTGACCCTCTACGCATGGTCCAAGGCCGGGATACGGCTCGGCCACTACACGGGCACCCAGTTCCGTCAGGGCCACAAGATCCCCTTGGACGACCTCCGCAAGGGCGACCTCGTCTTCTTCGGCGGCGGCACAGGCGACCCCACCCACGTGGGCCTCTACCTGGGAGAAGGCGTGATGGTCCACGCCCCCAAAACGGGTGACGTGGTCCGGCGAACCCGTTTCGTGGGCTCGCCCTACTACGGCCCGCTCTACCGAGGCGCCATCCGCCCAGCCTGACCCCTGAACGCCCGCTGGGGCGGCATCACGACGACACAAACCTCCCCACCGCATCCAGACGCGCCCCTGGTAGGCGACGGCCCCCGTCCCCACCAGACCGGGGCGCGGGAACCTGGTGGTGACAGGTCCTTCGCTGCCGGGTCCGGCCTGACAGCAGAGGGGCCAGCCCTGTGAGGTCAGTTCTTGGCGCAGACCGTGGCCAGCGCCCGCACCAGCGGAGCGAGCAGCTCCTGGTCCTCCGGCCTTCACGGGTGAGGGCGCGCAGCACCATGCCATGGAAGGCACCGGAGGGCGACGAGGAGGGAGTGTTGAGATCACCATGAGCGTCGAACCAGACGACCACCAGCCGGTCGCCGAACCGCCGGCGAGCGGCCGTGATCGGCGTCCAACTCGACGCCGCAGTCCCCACCAGCTGGTCCTTGGGGTCTTCTGCTTTCCTGTCGCTCGTGTAGGAAAAAGGCCAGGTAGGTGCGCGGGCCCCGATACGATTCAGAGTCCCCTGATTCCAGGCTAGAGAGTGGCAGCAGATCGATGAGTTCGGTGACCGTACGGGTGCCCGCGAAGGTCAACGTGCAGCTTTCCGTCGGCCCGCTCAGGGAGGACGGCTACCACGACCTCGTGAACGTCTTCCACGCAGTGTCGATCTTCGACGAGGTGGTGGCCAAGGAGTCCGAGGGGATGACAGTGTCGGTGGTCGGCGAGTGGGCCGACCAGGTGCCGGTCGACGACGGGAACCTGGCGATCCAGGCCGCCCGGGCCCTCGCCAAGCACGCCGGGCGCACGTACGGAGCCGAGCTGGTCATCCACAAGGCCATCCCGGTGGCTGGGGGCATGGCCGGTGGAAGCGCCGACGCGGCCGGTGCGCTGGTGGCGTGCAACGAGCTGTGGGGTCTGGGCCTGCCGTTGGAGGACCTCATGGAGATCGCCGCCGATCTCGGCAGCGACGTGCCGTTCTCGCTGCTGGGGGGCACGGCGGTCGGCACCGGACGCGGTGAGCAGCTGAGCCGGCTGGCCACGGGCGGCCTCTTCCACTGGGTTTTCGCCGTTGCCGAAGGCGGCCTCTCCACGGCCAAGGTCTACGCCGAGTGCGATCGGCTGCGCGCCGAGACGGGTGCGGACGTCCCCTGGCCGGAGCTCGACGAAGCCCTCCTGGCGGCCCTCCGCGCCGGTGACGCCCCAGCCTTGGGTGCTCGTCTCGCCAATGATCTCCAACTCGCCGCTCTCACGCTGCGTCCCGACCTGGCCGACACCCTCGACGAGGGCCGTCGGCACGGCGCGCTTGGCGCCCTCGTCTCTGGTTCCGGCCCCAGCTGCGCGTTCCTCGCCGGCGACGCCGACCACGCCCGCGACCTCGCCACCACCCTGTCGCAGTTCGCGGGCTGCCGTGCCGCGGTCCCCGCCCACGGCCCGGTCCCGGGCGCGGCCGTCCTCTGATCGCTCACCATCGGGGCCACCGAGTGCTTGCGGCAGGCGCCGATCCGCGCAGGCGGTGAAGGACACCCTTCGGGGGCGGTTGCGCGTGTCGGATATCGATCCAGGCGGGACATGGTCCGGTGGCCTGAGGTCGGTGCCTGGCTCGGCGGGTGGCGGGCCGTACCCCCCTGGGGATCGGTGCCGCCAAGGTGGACGGAGCTGGGCTGGGCGGGAGGTGGGTGGGAGCCGATACCCTTGGAGGGACATGAACCTGGTCAATCTCGAATCCGTCTCCCACGCATACGGGCCCAAGCCGCTGCTCAGTGATCTCTCCCTCGGCGTCGGGGCCGGTGAACGCATCGGCGTCGTCGGCCGCAACGGTGGCGGGAAGACCACGCTGCTGTCGGTGATCGCGGGAGATGTGCGTCCCGACAGCGGGCGCGTCACGCATACCCGCGGGTTGAGGGTCGGGGTCCTCTCCCAGCAGGACGTGCTCGATCCGTCCGTGACCGTGCGGGAAGCAGTCCTTGGCGGACGTGCCGAGCACGAGTGGGCGGGCGATCAGGGCGTCCGCGAGATCCTGTCGAGCCTCATCGGCGACCTCGACCTCGACGCCCAGGCCGGTGACCTGTCCGGCGGCGAGCGGCGGCGCACGGCGCTCGCCAAGCTGCTCATCGACGAGCACGACCTGATCATGCTCGACGAGCCCACCAACCACCTCGACATCGAGGCCATCGCCTGGCTCGCCGCGCACCTCTCGGGCAGGAAGAGCGCCCTGGTGGTGGTCACGCACGACCGGTGGTTCCTGGACGCCGTGTCCACCAGGACGTGGGAGGTCGTCGACGGTCGGGTCGAGCGGTACGAGGGGGGATACGCCGCTTACGTCCTGGCCAAGGCCGAGCGCGCCCGCATCGCCCAGGCCGCCGAGGAACGTCGCCAGAACCTCATGCGGAAAGAGATCGCCTGGCTCCGTCGCGGCCCGCCCGCGCGCACGTCCAAGCCGAAGTTCCGGATCGAGGCCGCCCAGGCCCTGATCGCGAACGAACCGCCGCCCCGCGAGAGCGTGGAGCTGATGCGGTTCGCGGCCGCGCGCCTCGGCAAGACCGTGTACGACCTGGAGGACGTCACCCTCCACGCCGGAGGCCCCGGCAGCGGCCCGCTGGTGCTCGACCGGACGACGTGGCAGTTCGGCCCCGGCGACCGCATCGGACTGATCGGCGTCAACGGCTCAGGCAAGTCGTCGGTGCTCAGGCTGCTCGCCGACACGGTCAAGCCCGACGCCGGGCGCGTCGTCAGGGGCAGGACGGTGCGGTTGGCGCACCTGTCGCAGGAACTGGCCGAACTCGACCCCACGCGCAGGGTGCTGGAGACGGTCGAGGAGGTGCGCAAGTACATCCAGGTCGGCCAGAAGGAGTGGTCGGCCTCGCAGCTGCTTGAGCGGCTCGGATTCAAGGGCGACGCCCAGTGGAAGGTCGTCGGTGACCTGTCGGGCGGCGAGCGCAGGCGGCTGCAGCTTCTCAGGCTCCTCATGGACGACCCCAACGTCCTGCTGCTCGACGAGCCGACCAACGACCTGGACATCGAGACGCTCAACGAGCTCGAGGACCTCCTGGACGCCTGGCCCGGCACGCTCGTCCTGGTCAGCCACGACCGCTACTTCCTCGAGCGCGTGACGGACCGCGCGGTGGCCCTGCTCGGCGACGGCACCCTGTCGTTCCTTCCGGGGGGCGTCGACGAGTACCTGGAGCGCCGTGCCGCCGGCACCGCCCTCACGGCCCGCGTCGCCGTGGGCGCCGCCCAGCCGTCGGACGCGCCCGCAGCCTCCCAGTCGGCGGCACTGTCGGCCAAGGAGGAGCGCGAGCTGCGTAAGGACCTCAACCGCCTGGAGCGCCAGCTCGACCGGCTCGCCAACGAGGAGGCCAAGCTCCACACCGCCATGGCCTCCGCGGCCAGCGACTACGCCAAACTCGGCACCCTGGACGCCCAACTGCGGGAGATCCACGCCCAGAAGGACGCCGTCGAGGCCGAATGGCTGGAGGTAGCCGACCGCCTCGGCGAATAACCGACCCGCACAACGAGGACGCCACCGCCCCAGCACCCCTGGGCCGGTGGCGTCCTCGTTGTGTGCACGATGAACGCGGCCGGTGACAACATCTCACCGCCGCAGCGGGGAGACGAGGGACTCCGGAGCTGGTGGCGGTGCGGTGGAGGGCTCTGGAAGCGGGTGTCGGCGCGGCGAAGCAGACGGTCAAGAACGCGTCGTAACGGCGAGAACCCCGTGAGCCTTCACGACCGGCGCTCGACAGTCGCCCGCCCACGACGGCGGCGCGGGCAATGTGGCCGTGCCGTAAAAGAAAGTGCCCTTAAAAGAGTCCGAAAGGGGTTAGGTGTCGAAGGGGGCGAGGAGGGTGCGGAGGAGGGAGGAGAGGGTGCGCTGGTCGGTGGGGCCGAGGCTGGCGAGGAGGGCGTGCTCGCGGCGGAGGAGGTCGGCGAAGGCGGCGTCGACGCGTGCCAGGCCGGTGTCCGTGAGGGAGACGAGGACGCCGCGGCGGTCCTCGGGGTCGGGACGGCGGCGGACGAGTCCGGCCTGGGCGAGGCGGTCGATGCGGTTGGTCATCGTGCCGGAGGTCACTAGGGTGGCTTTGAGCAGAGCTCCGGGGCTGAGTTCGTAGGGCCTGCCGGCTCGGCGCAGAGCGGTGAGAACGTCGAACTCCCAGGGCTCCAGGTTGTGCTCGGCGAACGAGGCTCGCCTGGCACGGTCAAGGTGCTTGGCCAGTCGCGAGACGCGCGACAGTACTTGTAGGGGTTCGACGTCCAGGTCGGGGCGTTCCGACCGCCAGGCCGCGATCAGTCTGTCGACCTCGTCCTGCGGATCCTCTGTCATGACACAAAGTGTACTGTCTTGACATCGAGATATCTCTCTCGATATCAATTATCTTCATGTCGAGAGATATCTGGGACCCCGCGACCTACTCCCGGTACGCCGACGAGCGCTCCAGGCCGTTCTTCGACCTGGTCTCGAGGGTGCGAGCCGACGATCCCGATTATGTCGTGGACGCGGGGTGCGGCACCGGAGAACTGACCGCCACGCTGGCCAACCGCTGGCCGAAGGCGACCGTGGACGGCTTCGACGGTTCCCCGGCCATGATCGGGAAGGCTCGAGAACTCGACGCGACTCCCCGTTTCACGGTCGCGGACGTCACCACGTGGCGTCCCGACAGGCCGGTGGACGTGCTGGTGTCCAACGCCGTGCTGCAGTGGGTGCCCTCACACCGGGACGTGATCGGGCACTGGGTCGAGGCGCTCGCGCCGGGCGGGTGGCTGGCCTTCCAGGTGCCGGGGAACTTCGACGCGCCCAGCCATCTGGCGATCCGGCAGCTCTGCGCCTCGAAGGAGTGGTCCGACCGGCTCGGCGACTTCGACAAGGGGCGGCCGGTCGGGGACCCGGTCGAGTACCTGGACCTGCTGAGCGGCCACCGCTGCCAGGTCGACACCTGGGAGACGACGTACGTGCACGTGCTGCAGGGGGACGATCCGGTGCTCAACTGGATCTCCGGGACGGCACTGCGGCCGATCTTCGACAGGCTGGCCCGGGACGAGCAGAAGCGGTTCACCGGGCAACTCGCCGACCTGCTGGCCGCCGCCTACCCCGCCAGGACCTACGGCACGCCCTTCCCGTTCCGGCGCGTCTTCGTGGTGGCCCGAAAGGGCAGCGAGGGCGAGAGCTGAGGAAGGGGACGTGGTGGCTTTGATCAAGGCGTTGCATCATGTGCTGTTGGCCGCGCCGGCTGGGAGCGAGCCGTTGCTACGGGAGTTCTACGTGGGCGTCCTCGGCCTCCGGGAGGTGCCCAAGCCGCCCGAGCTGGCCGCCCGAGGTGGCGCCTGGTTCAGGGGCGAGGGGGTCGAGGTCCATCTCGGCATAGAGGACGATTTCCGCCCCGCGCGCAAGGCGCACCCGGCCTTCCTGGTCGATGACCTGGACGCGTTCGCCGCCAGATTGCCCGACGCGGTGCCCGACGACCTCTTCCCGGGCTTCCGACGCATCTACATCACCGACCCGGTCGGAAACAGGATCGAGCTCCTGCAATCCGTGTGATGTTCACCCATCAGTGGCATGATTGTCCCGAAATCGAACTCTTTGTGAGGTGCCGTGAGCATAGAGATCGAGGACAAATTCGACGTCCAAGCCGACTACACGGTGCCGGACCTGACCAAGCTGGGCGACGTCGCGGGGCCGAAGACCTATCAACTGGTCGCCCTCTACTACGACACGCCCGATCTGCGGCTGGCCGCCCGGGGGATCACGCTCCGGCGCAGGCGGGGCGGCGCCGACCCCGGCTGGCATCTGAAGCTCCCCAAGGCGAAGGGCGTCCGCCAGGAGATCACCCACCCGCTCACCCGGAGCACCAAGGTCGTCCCCGAGGAGCTCTCCGAGCTGGTCCGCGCCTTCACACGCGGCGCGGAGCTGGTGGCGGTCGCCGAGCTCGAGACGCGCCGCAGCGTCACGCTCCTGAAGGACGGCGGGACGGCGCTGGTAGAGATCGCGGACGACCAGGTCAAGGGCACCGTGTTCGGCGACGAGCCGAAAATCGAGCGCTGGCGTGAGGTCGAGGCCGAGCTGCTGGGCGGCGACCAGGCCCTCCTCGCCAAGGTCGGCAAGCGCCTGAGGAAGGCGGGCGCGAGCCCGTCGGACTCGTCCAGCAAGCTCGGCAGGCTGCTCGACCGGCAGCCCGCGCCCAGGGCGGGCACGGAGCCGGGAACGGCCGGGCACACGGTCGTCGACTACCTGGAGAGCCAGGTCGCCGCCCTCCTCGCCCAGGACCCCCAGGTACGGCGGGCCGAGGAGGACGCCGTGCACCAGATGCGGGTCGCCTCGCGCAGGCTCCGCAGCGCGCTCAAGGCGTTCAGGAAGATCGTGACCGACACCGTCCAGCTCCAGGACGAGCTGCGCTGGCTGGGCACCGTGCTGGCCGAGGCGCGCGACCTGGAGGTCATCAGGGCCAGGTTCGCGGGCGAGCTGGCACAGCTGGCCCCCGAACTGGTGACGGGCCCGATCCAGACCAGGCTCGGGGACGATCTGCACAGGCGCGAGCTGGAGGCGTACGAGCGGATCAAGCAGACGCTGAGCGGCGAGCGCTACTACGCGCTGCTCGACGCGCTCGACCGCCTGGTCGCGGAGCCCGCGCTGGGCAAGGCCGCGTCGGCGCCCGCCAAGGAGATGCTGAGCGGCGTGGCGTCCGCCAGCTGGAACCGGGTGATCAGGGCCTACGACACCGCGCAGGCGATCGACGACTACGAGCGGCGCCAGATCGCCATGCACGACGTCCGCAAGGCCGCGAAGCGGGCCCGTTACACGGCGGAGGCGTTGCAGCCGACGCTCGGCAAGCCGATGGCCAAGCTGGCCAAGCACGCCGAGGCGGTGCAGGAGGTCCTCGGCGCCCACCAGGACGGCGTCGTCGCCCAGGAGATGCTGACCAAGGAGGCGGAGAGCGCCCGCCAGGCGGGCGAGGACACGTTCACGTACGGTCTGCTGATCGGCCTCGAACGCGGGACGGCCGAACGCGCCGAGGCCGAGTTCCCTCACGTCTGGGCGGAGACCGTCGAAGCTGTTAGGAAGGTGATATGAGCGACCTTCCTGTCATACCCTTCGACCGGCGTGACCCGCTGGACGTGCCCGACGCCTACCGGGACCTGCGAGCCAAGGAGGGCGTCGCCAAGGTGCGTACCCGCACGGGCGACGAGGTCTGGCTGGTCAGCGGCTACGAGGACGCGCGCAAGCTGTTCGCCGACCCCCGGCTGGGCCGCTCGCACCCGGAACCGGAGAAGGCCCCCCGGCTGTCGAACTCTGCGCTGCTCGGCGGCCCGCAGGGCGAGGCGGCCACCGAGAAGGCCGACCACACGCGGATGCGCAAGCTGTTCATGCCGTCCTTCTCCGCCCGCCGGATGAAGGCGCTCAGCGACCACGTGGGCGCGCTCGTGGACGAGCGGCTGGACCATCTGGCCACCCTCACGCCCCCGGCCGACCTGCACGCCGAGCTCTCCTTCCCGCTGCCGGTGCTGGTCATCTGCCAGCTGCTCGGGGTCCCGTTCGAGGACCGGGAGTACTTCAGCGGCGTCTCCGCGGCCATGGCGGACCTCGGCGACGAGGCCAAGGGTGTCGCCGCCCGCGAGGAGCTGGGCGCGTACATGGCCGGGCTGATCGAGCGCAAGCGTGACGAACCGGGCGAGGACGTCCTGTCGGACCTGGCGCACGAGCTGGACGACGACGGCACGATCGCGCAGCTCGCGGGCGGGCTGCTGTTCGCCGGGCACGAGACCACGGTCAACCGCATCAACTACGGTGTGCTGCTCCTGCTCGCCAACCCCGACCAGCTGGCCCTGCTCAAGGCCGATCCGGGGCTGGCGCCGGCGGCGGTCGAGGAGATCCTGCGGCTGGCCGCGCCCAGCCTGCACGGGCTGCCGCGCTACGCGCACGAGGACATCCCGTTCGGGGACGTCACGATCCGCAGGGGCGAGGCGGTCGTGATCACGACGGGCGCCGCCAACAGGGACGAGCGGATCTTCCCCGACGCCGACACGTTCGACCTGCGCAGGCCGCCTGGCGACCCGCATCTGGCGTTCGGCTACGGGCCGCGCTTCTGCATCGGGGCCAGCCTGGCCCGGGTCGAGCTGGAGGCGGTGTTCAGCCGCCTGTTCCAGCGCTTCCCCGACCTGAGCCTGGCGGTGCCGTTCGAGGAGCTGCGGACCAACGACGACAAGCTCACAGGGGGTTTCGCCGAGCTGCCCGTCAGGTGGAGTGACGCTCCACGCTGACCACGCGGCGGCCCAGCCGGTGCAGCACGGCGAACGCGCCCTTGTGCAGGTGCACCTCCTCGCCGCTGAGCGCGTGGATCAGTTCGGGCAGCACCTTGCGGTGGCTGCACACGGCCGTGGGCGTCCGGAGGTCCCTGAGCAGGGCCGGGGTCTTCCTGGGGTCCTGGCTCTCCTCGCTGAGCAGCGGTTCGAGCCTGATGCTGGAACTGTAGGGCTCCAGGGTCTGGACACACCTGCGGCTGGGGGAGCTGATCAGCAGCTCGGGCTGGTAGGCGGGCAGAACCTGGGCGACGGTCGCCGCCTGGGCCTGCCCCTCGGAGTCGAGCGGGCGCAGGCCGTCGTCCCCCTGCCACTCCTGCCGCGACCCGGCGGCGGCGTGCCGGACCAGCACGAGGGGGACGGTGGCGAGCGGGGCCGCGGCCAGCGCGTGCAGCAGTCCCGCGTCCCACTCGTAGGTGAGCCGCTCGTGGGCCCGGTCGAGGGGGAGCCAGTGCAGCTCGTCCACCTCGACGCCGGGGACGAATCCGTCATCCTGCACGATCTGCGCGGCCCAGTAGTCGACGCGTTTGAGCCGGTTCTTGTGCAGGTAGTGGATGGGCGGCAGGGCGCGGCCGAGCACGGGGGTCAGCCCGGTCTCCTCGCGGACCTCGCGCAGGGCGGCGGCGATCAGATGCTCGCCGGGTTTGAGCTTGCCCTTGGGGAAGGTCCAGTCGTCGTACCGCGGGCGGTGGATGACCGCCACCTCGGGGCGCGACGTGTGACCGCGCCAGACGACGGCTCCGGCGGCGCGGAGCGGGTCAGTCATCAACGGTCCTCCAGCGGCGGGTGCCGATGAGGTGGCTCTGCAGGTCCTCGCCGGCGTGGCGGACCCAGGTGCCGTCGGAGTTCAGCCACCAGGCGTTCGTCGTGTCGGCCATGGCCAGGTCCATCAACTCGATGAGGTACGCCTTGTGCTGCTGCGCCGTCACCTTGACCAGCGACTCCACCCGGCGGTCCAGGTTCCTGCGCATCAGGTCCGCGCTGCCGATCCACACCTCCGGCCGTCTGCCCAGGCCGAACTCGTACACACGCGAGTGTTCCAGGAACCGCCCGAGGATGGACCGTACCCGGATGTTCTCCGACAGGTCCGGAATGCCGGGGCGGAGGATGCAGATGCCCCGCACCCACAGGTCCACCCGGACGCCCGCGCGCGAGGCCCGGTAGAGCGCGTCGATGATCGGCTCGTCCACCAGCGAGTTCGTCTTGATCCTGATGCGCGCGGGCCGACCCGCCTGCTGGTGGGCGATCTCCCGCTCGATCCTGGCCAGCAGCCCGCCGCGGAGCGAGTGCGGCGCGACCAGCAGCCTGCGGTAGGCGGAGTGGTTGGAGTAGCCGGTCAGGTGGATGAACAGGTCCGTGACGTCCTCGCCGACCAGCGGGTCGGCGGTGAGCAGGCCGAAGTCCTCGTACTGCCTGGCGGTCTTGGGGTTGTAGTTGCCGGTGCCGATGTGGCAGTAGCGGCGCAGCTCACCCGAGGGCTCCTGCCGGACGACCAGCGCGAGCTTGCAGTGCGTCTTGAGGCCCACCACGCCGTAGACCACGTGGCACCCGGCGCGCTCCAGCTTGCGGGCCCAGGAGATGTTGGCGTGCTCGTCGAAGCGGGCCTTGATCTCCACGACGACCACGACCTGCTTGCCCGCCTCGGCCGCGTCGATCAGCGCGTCCACGATCGGGGACTCGCCGCTGGTGCGGTAGAGGGTCTGCTTGATCGCCAGCACCCTGGGGTCGGTCGCGGCGGCCTCGATGAAGTGCTGGACGCTGGTGGCGAAGGAGTCGTAGGGGTGGTGCAGCAGGACGTCGCGCTCGCGCAGCATGGAGAAGATGTCGTCCTCGGCGTTCACGGCCTCGGCGGGGACGAACGGGCGGTAGCTGAGCTCGCCCCGGTCGAGGTCGGCGATCGCGTGCAGGCCGGTCAGGTCGAGCGGGCCGGCGATGCGGTAGATCTCGTGGGGGGCCACACCCAGCTCCTCCACCAGCAGGTCCAGCACCTCCGGGGTGATCGTGTCCTCGACCTCCAGCCGGACGGGCGGGCCGAAGCGGCGCTTGAGCAGCTCCTTCTCCAGGGCTTGCATGAGGTTCTCGGTGACGTCCTCGTCCACGTCCAGGTCCTCGTTCCTGGTGACGCGGAACACGTGGTGCTGGACGATCTCCATGCCCTTGAAGAGCTGGCCGAGATGCGCCGCGATGACGTCCTCCAGCGGGACGAACCGGTCCTTCGACGCGGTGACGAACCGGGGGAGCTGCGACGGGACCTTGACCCGGGCGAAGACCGTGTGGTCATCCTCCGGGTTTCTCACCACAACCGCGAGATTGAGGCTGAGCCCTGAAATATACGGAAATGGGTGGGCGGGGTCGACGGCGAGCGGCGTCAAAACCGGCCTGATCCGTTCCCTGAACAGTTTGCGCAGCTCCGTACGCTCCTCGCGGCCCAGGTCGTCCCACCTGACGATCTCGATGCCCTCGGCGGCGAGCTGCGGGCTGATCTGCTCGTGGAAGGCGGCGGCGTGCTGTTTGGCCAGCCCGTCGGCGACGGTGGCGATCCTGGCCAGCTCCTCGCGCGGCTTCAGGCCGCTCTTGGTCCGCAGCAGCAGGCCGGTCGCCATCCGGCGTTTCAGACCCGCCACCCGGACCCGGAAGAACTCATCCAGGTTGCTCGCGAAGATGGCCAGGAACCGCACCCGTTCGAGCAGCGGGAGCGAATCGTCCTCGGCCAGTTCCAGCACCCGCTCGTTGAACTGCAGCCAGCTCTCCTCGCGGTTGAGGAACCTCTCCTGGGGCAGCGGCAGGTCGTTTCCAGAGGACAGTGGTTCCGCGGACATATGAGAAATATGCCCTATTTGGTTGAACGGAACGTTAACTTAGCCGCAACGACTTGTTCTAGGAGTCGGGTCTACCCCAAGAAAACACCTCGTTCCGAGGGGGCGACGACTCCACTCCGGCCGGGAGCGCGTCAGTCGGGCTGGTCGCCCTGCTCCAGGCGGGCGGCGCGCTCGGCGAGCCTGGCCTCACGCTGGCGCAGCTTCTCCTCGCGCTCGTGGGCCTTCTCCGCCCCCTTGACCAGCCGCTCGCGCTCCTTCAGCTCCCGCACCCTGGCCTTCTCCGCCTCGCGCAGCTCCCGCTGCCGGGCCTTCTCGGCCTCCTTGAGCTCCTTCTCGCGGGCCTTCTCCAGCTCGCGCAGCTCCTTGTCGCTGGTACGCGGGATCGCCATGCTCGGGTGGGACCGGGTGGCCGCGGTGATCTCAGGCTGCGGGTTGAGCCCGGTCAGGCCGTTCCAGGCGAGGTTCACCAGATGGGCGGCGACCTCCTCGCGGCCCGGCTTGCGCACGTCCAGCCACCACTGGCCGGTCAGCGCCACCATGCCCACGAGCATCTGCGCGTACATCGGCGCGAGCTTGGGATCGTAGCCGCGGGATGCGAACTCGTCGGCGAGCACGTCCTCGACCTGGCTGGCGATCTCGCTGATCAGGCTGGCGAAGGTGCCGGTTCCGGACGCGGCGTGCGAGTCGCGTACCAGGATGCGGAAGCCCTCGCTGCTCTCCTCGATGTAGCGGAGCAGCGCCAGCGCGGCCCGCTCCAGTTTGATCAGCGAATGGGCGGCGGACAGCGCCTCGGTGATCATGGCGAGCAGCTTCTGCATCTCGCGGTCGACCACGACCGCGTAGATGCCCTCCTTGCCGCCGAAATGTTCGTACACCACCGGTTTCGACACCTGCGCTGTCGCCGCGATCTCTTCGATTGAGGTCCCGTCGAACCCCTTCTCCGCAAAGAGCGTGCGGCTGATGGTCACCAGCTGCTCTCTTCGCTCTCTACCGGTCATGCGCCTGCGAGATCGGGGTTCAGTCACGGTTTCCATAATGGCGGTGCCGGATGAATGACCGGTCGCCAAGGGGTTGGCATCAGCCAATGCGCTTCGCCGCCAGCCGTTCCGGAGTCGGCCAGCGCACGTCGTGGACCCAGCCCAGCCTCTCGAAGATCCGGATCAGCCCGGCGCTCAGGTCAATCTGCCCCTTGAGCGCGCCGTGCCTGGCACAGGTCGGGTCAGAGTGGTGCAGGTTGTGCCACGACTCGCCGAAGGACGGGATGGCCAGCCACCAGACGTTGCGGGACTTGTCGCGGACCTGGAACTCCTCCTCGCCGAACACGTGGCAGATCGAGTTGATCGACCAGGTCACGTGGTGCAGCAGCCCGATACGTACCAGTGAGCCCCAGAACAGCGCGGTCAGCGCGCCGTACCAGGACCAGGTGAGCAGCCCGCCGAGCACGCCGGGCAGCACGATCGAGGTGAGGGCCAGCGCGGGGAACCACTTGTGCAGCTTGATGACGTCCGGGTCGGTGGACAGGTCGGGGGCGTACTTCTCCCTGTTGGTGCGCTCGCTCTCGAACAGCCACCCCATGTGGGCGTAGAGCAGGCCCTTGGACAGCGACTTGAAGCCGGGGCCGAAGCGCCACGGCGAGTGCGGGTCGCCCTCCTTGTCGGAGAACTTGTGGTGCTTGCGATGGGTCGCCACCCAGTCCAGGACGGACATCTCCAGTGACAGGCTCCCCGCGATGCCCAGCGCGATCTTCAGCGGGCGGCTGGCCTTGAACGATCCGTGCGTGAAGTAGCGGTGCAGCCCGACGGTCACGCCGAGCCCGGAGACGGCGTAGAAGACGAACATGATCGCCAGGTCGGTCCAGCCGAGCCCCCACCCCCACGCGAACGGCACCGCGGCCGCGATCGCGATCAGGGGCAGCCCCACGACCAGTGCGAAGACGACGAGTTCGGCCTTGGTGCGCGGTTCAGGGTCGACATCGGGCTTCGGTTCAGGCGTCGGGCGGTCGGCGAGAACGGTCATGGACTACCTCTCACGACATGTATGGGGATGATTGTCTGGCTACGCCACCGTAACCTACGCCATCGTAAGTAAGGAAGCCCTAAGCTGCGAATGTTCGGAAGGTTACGTTCTGCCGGGCGACGTGAGTGGATTCCGCGCCTTGCGGGTTTTCGGATGCTCTGTTATGCGGGCGCGCACGCGGGCCGGGGATCGGTATCGTAGGGATGTGTCGGACCCAGCCGTGTCCGATTGGTCCCGGATCGTCTAATCGGCAGGACAAGTGGTTTTGGTCCACTTTGTAGGGGTTCGAGTCCTCTTCCGGGAGCTTTTCGGTCGTCCCCCCGAGCGACGGCGTTGAAGGTGGGCAGGTATCCTCACGGTGTCGGGAGGGTGGCGGTGCGGTAGCCGACCACCCTGAACCGTCCAGTCACAGGGAGCCTCAGTCCGTGAGTGTGCCGCGCCCGGCCGCCGTCATCGTCCTCGCCGCGGGCGAGGGCACCCGGATGAAGAGCCAGACCCCCAAAGTCCTGCACGAGCTGTGCGGCCACGCGCTGGTCGACCACATGCTCGCAGCCGCCAGAGACCTCGGTCCCGAGCAGCTGATCGTCGTCATCGGCCACGCGCGCGAACGGGTCGCCGCGCACCTGGCCCAGACCAGCCCCGACGCGCGGGCCGTCGTCCAGCGGGAGCAGCGTGGCACCGGGCACGCCGTCCGCACCGTGCTGGAGGAGGTCGGCGAGATCGCCGGCACCGTCCTCGTCACGTACGGCGACGTGCCGCTGATGCGCGCCGAAACCCTCGCCGCGCTGCTTGAGCAGCACGGCGCCGACGGCAACGCGGTCACCGTGCTCACGGCCCACGTGCCCGATCCGACCGGCTACGGGCGGATCATCCGCGACCCGTCCGGCGCAGTCCTGGAGATCGTCGAGGAGAAGGACGCCAGCGCCGAGCAGAAGGCCATCAAGGAGATGAACTCCGGCATCTACGCCTTCGACGGCTCGCTGCTCGCCGACGCCGTCAAGCGGGTGTCGACCGACAACGCCCAGGGCGAGGAGTACCTGACCGACGTCCTGTCGATCCTGCGCCAGGACGGCCATCGCGTCGGCGCGCACGTCGCGGCCGACTTCGTCGAGGTCGAGGGCGTCAACGACCGGGTGCAGCTCGCCTGGGCCCGCAAGGTGCTCAACCAGCGGCTGCTGGAGAGCCACATGCGCGCCGGAGTCACCGTCATCGACCCGGCCAGCACCTGGATCGACGTGGGCGTCGAGATCGAGCCCGACGTGGTCGTGCACCCCGGCACCCAGCTGCACGGCAGCACCGTCATCGAGGCCGGCGCCGAGGTCGGCCCGGCCACCACGCTCACCGACACCAGGGTCGGCGCGGGGGCGGTCGTCCGCAACGCCGTCTGCGACAGCGCCGAGATCGGCCCCGAGGCCAGCGTCGGTCCGTACGCCTACCTGCGGCCCGGCACCGTGCTCGGCCGCAAGTCGAAGGCCGGCACGTTCGTCGAGATGAAGAACACGCAGGTCGGCGAGCGGTCCAAAGTGCCGCACCTGAGCTACGCCGGCGACGCGACGATCGGCGACGACGTCAACATCGGCGCCGCCGTGATCTTCGTCAACTACGACGGCGTCAACAAGCACCGCAGCACCGTGCGCGACGGCGCGTTCGTGGGCTGCGACTCCATGCTCGTCGCTCCGGTCACGATCGGCGACGGCGCCTACACGGCGGCCGGGTCCGTCATCGACGGCGACGTCCCTCCGGGCGCGATCGGCGTGGCGCGCGCGAAGCAGCGCAACATCGAGAAATGGGTCTTGCGCAGGCGCGCGGGCACGAAGTCGGCTGCGGCGGCCGAAAGGGCGCTCGCCGAGCAAGAACAGCAGGAGAGTGGCACGTGACCAGCATCAAACAGCCCGGCGAGAAGAACCTCATGCTCTTCTCCGGCCGCGCCTATCCAGAGCTGGCCGAGGAGGTGGCCGACCACGTCGGCGTCTCCCTCACCCCGACCAGGCTGATCGACTTCGCCAACGGCGAGATCTACGCCCGCTACCTCGAGTCCGTACGTGGCTGCGACGCCTTCGTGATCCAGAGCCACACCGGCCCCATCAACCAGTGGATCATGGAACAGCTCATCATGGTCGACGCGCTCAAGCGGGCCTCCGCCAAGCGCATCACCGTGGTCATGCCGTTCTTCGGCTACGCGCGACAGGACAAGAAGGGCCGCGGCCGCGAGCCGATCACCGCCCGGCTGATGGCCGACCTGTTCAAGACCGCAGGCGCCGACCGGCTCATGTCCATCGACCTGCACACCTCGCAGATCCAGGGCTTCTTCGACGGCCCCGTCGACCACCTGTTCGCCATGCCGGTGCTCGAGAACTACCTGAAGAACAGGCTCGATCTGGCCAACACCACGATCGTCTCGCCCGACACCGGCCGCGTGCGGCTGTCGGAGCGCTGGGCCGACACGCTCGGCACGCCGCTGGCGTTCATCCACAAGCGTCGCGACCTCGACGTCGCCAACCAGGTGAAGGTCAGCGAGGTCGTCGGCAAGGTGCGCGGCCGCACCTGCGTGCTGATCGACGACATGATCGACACCGCCGGCACCATCTGCAAGGCCGCCGACGCCCTCTACGAGCAGGGCGCCACCAACGTGATCACGGCCGCCACGCACGCCGTGTTCTCCGACCCGGCAGTCGACCGGCTGAAGAACTCCCGCATCTCCGAGGTCATCGTGAGCAACACGCTGCCGCTGTCGGAGGAGAAGCGGTTCGACAAGCTCACGGTCCTGTCGATCGCGCCGCTCATCGCACGCGCGATCACCGAGGTCTTCACCGACGGCTCCGTCACGAGCCTGTTCGAGGGCGACACCTGAGCCGCTGCGGGACACCTGAACAGGCGTCCCGCGACACCCGAGCTGTCGCGGGGCGACGCCTGAGCAGGCGTCCCGCGACGGCGGCTCGGGGGGGGGGGGGGGGTTGGGCGCCCGGCCCGGGCGGGCGTGGGGGGTGGGCGCGGATACCCCGGCCGGCGCGGCGGGGGGGGGGGGGGGGCAGAAAAG